>JBGSIY010000082.1:0-5303 GCA_041742275.1 Pirellulaceae bacterium
ATAAAATTGCTTTCACCGGGTATGGCAACCGGGTTTGTTGCCATCGCTCGCGAATCCGTCAACGAGGCCAATTCGTGAAGTGCGATTTGGATTCGACTGAGATCCCAACAATGCAAGCAGTTTGATTCTGATGAAATAAAATACAAAAGCCGCCCATCAGAAGAAAAAAAATGGGTCCGACTAATTATGCTTTCCGGATGGTCTAACCTCAGAATCTCAGCACCTGAATGGGTATCGAGAATGGAGATCGAACCGGCTTGAAACGACGCAGCCAGGAGACGACCATCGGGCGAAAAGGCCGGGCGGCCAATGGCCAATTCCCAACGCCGGATCGGCGAATCCCATTGACCGCTGCGATACAACCTCAGCGACTCGCCGGGAACGACGACCGCCAATAATCTCCCGTCCGAACTGAAACTGGGAATCGTCAACACGTATTCCGGCGCCAAGTTCCAGGATTGATTTGAATTGAGATCGTACACAAAACATCCGACCTCGTTGTGTCCCGCAGCCACAACCCATTTCGCGTCGGGACTGACTTCCAACCGACGAATATCACCGTACGGACGCCGCACGGTAGTCTGCGGAACGGTTCGCTGTACGAACGGTTCCGATGCATCCATCAGTGGGGCAATGGCCACTCCGCCGTTAAGGTTGGTTGTGATCACTTTAGCCTGAGGATCGATAGCGAATACAGAAGAGTTCATATCAAGAATCACTTGGCGATCGTCAAACCTGATAGTGTTACCGGCTGTTGACTTGTTCCAGCGTGAAACCACGCCATTTTGATTCGCCCATAGATTTCCTGCACAATCAAACGTGGGATGATTGCAAGCCGTGTCAGTGAGGGCAACAGCACCACTACCCAAATTCAAAAGTAACAACTGGGTGTCGCTTAACGAAACAGCGGCCAGGTTTCCATCCGGAGACAGTGCCAGATGCTCCGGTCGCGTCATGGAGTCCGAGCCCATTCGATGTGTGCGATAGACGTCGCTGGGTATAAGTCGCAATACTTTGGCTTGTCGGTGATCGCACAGGGGCCCGATTTGAAAATCGTATAAATTCAAGAATGGAGCCTGTGTTGTTGTCATGAGACTACAAATTTCTTGTCCCGTTACCACATCCCAAACTTGCATGCGACGAGTCCAACTTTGAGCACAAACGTATCGTCCATCTTTGCTCGCCGAAATGAGCGTTCCTTGAATGGTATCGGTATTCAGAATTCGCATGACGGACCAGTTGTCCGTGTCGAAAACAACGAGGGCTCCGTCCAGAGATTTAACGGCGAACCAATCGCCTGCAGGTGACCAGATACCGCGTTCAAATTCAACATTGGATCGGCTTGGTGCTAGTTGGCTAAGTTGCTTTCCCGTCGCTATCTCTAACATGGAAACGTGATCACGAAAGACGGCCGCCAGCTTCGTTCCATCATGATTACTTGAGTTCTCAGGATTGAGTTCATGATCTGGGACCGGGGAAAACACGGTCTGCTCGGTTGTCGCAAACTCGTAAACACAAACTCGACCCTTTTGATCTACGGCTACCAATTTCGTATCGTCCGAGGAGACCATCCAGCGACTATCGCGAACTTGAAAAGCCGTCACAATGTTGTTGCTCTCGAGACTCCAAATTGTCATTTCCGCCAGGCCGACCGCCGTCGAAACTTCTGTCACCAAATGTCTGCCATCTCGGGTCAGGTGAGCTCGTTCGGCCGCAACCGGGGCGGCGAATATTGGCTCGCTCATATCACTCTTGTTGACGACCATCGTGGTGGGTGGTTCCGAATTAGACCGCTTGGCCAATACGTACCTATCACGGGTCATGTTCAACGCCCGCGTGGATGTATCTTGGGAATGCTCCAATGGAATTTCGAAGTCCACTACGATTTGGGGAATGGCCAGCGTTGCGGCGAGTTCGTTTCTTAGATCCTGAGTCAAATCTCTTGTAATATCAGGGACAAATGAAGTGGTTTTTAGAATTTGCGACGCCTCGGTAATTGCAGCCATGGCGCTGATCTGGCCATGGGGTAGCCGCGATGCACGCAAGGCGCGGGATTGCAGGATCAAGCTTTCGACCAACTGTTTTTGGGTGTCGATTTGGGCGACAGCTCTATTCATTTCCGCGTTCTCAATACGAGCGTTTTTGTCGAGCAAGATCAACGAATAAATCGTTGTGATCGAAGGGATCACCAAAGCGAACAGGATGAAAACAGTCGCCATAGCAAGAGCCGAAGTGCGGTTTCTTTTTGACCACCTCCACACAGACTCTATGGTCGAGACCTGCCGGGCCTTGATCGGCACGTCATTGATGAATCGCCTCAAATCGTCGGAAAAATCTTTCGCCGACCGGTATCGGTTTGAGGGATCCTTGGCAATGGCCGTCAAAATGATCGTCTCGAGATCAAGAGGAATAGCGGCGTTTAACATTCTCGGTCGCGTCGGCTCATACGAACGGACTCGTTCCAACAATTCAATATGATTTCCTCCACTATGGGCTGGCTGAAGGGTAACTAATTCGTACAGTGTCACACCCATTCCGTAAATGTCGCAACTTGCCGCAGATTTTCCTTGGAGTTGTTCCGGTGCCGCGTAACGGATGGTCCCTAGCATCTCGCCTATGTTTGTCAGTTGATGATCGGATTCAAGTTTGGCAAGTCCGAAGTCAGTGATCCAGATGGCTCCGGAATTATCCAAAAGAAGATTGGACGGCTTGATGTCGCGATGGATGGTATGGCATTGATGTGCATAGTCCAACGCCAACGCGACCTCACGAATCAGTACGGCAATGTTCTTGAGATACTGCTTTCGCTCGGTCAAAGTCGCCTGTGAATCGTTAAGGCAATTATCTCTGGGGAAATATTGGTTCATATCGGTCGTGAGGAGCCGATAAGCCAGCGGATTCTTGGTGCGATGAAATTTGATTTCGGATTCAGAAATCCCAATAGCTCGAAGTTTACGAATTCCATCCAGAACTTCGGTTAGATTTTGCCCTTCAACCAATTGCATAGCATAGTACAAATACCCTTGATCCTCACCGTTCCCAAAAACAGGAACGATATTCGGGTGTTGAAGTTTTGCTGCTGAATGAGACTCTCGTTGGAAGCGAGTTGCAAATTGAGGATTGGCGGATAAGTGACGCGGTAGAATTTTCAAGGCGACGTGTCGGTCAAGGGTCTTTTGTCGCGCAACAAAAACGACACCCATCCCACCGCGCCCTAATTCTCTTTCTAATTCGAAATCACCCAAATGACTCGGAAAATTATCGACCGCAGCTGACACCTGTTCACTGGCTATCTCGCCCAGTAACCCAGAATCACTCTCATCATTTCGATCCACTAGCAAAAGTGTTGAAAAGATATCACGCAGCTCGTTAGAACATTCTGGATAGCGCTGGACAAAGGTCGTCAGCGAGGGCACTTGGCCGCTCCGCTGCAACGCAAGAATTTCATCGATAATTTGATCTAGTTGAGCCCCCGAGTCAATCGAAAATTCTGAATCATGTTCCATGATTATTGCTCCAACAAAGAGCATTTTGCTCGAGAATTGCCTTCAGACGTTTGAGAGCGCGGAGATGCCGTTGGCGACATGTGTTGGTTGAAAGGTTCAATTCCGCCGCTGCTTCGACCGAAGTCAATTGCTCGACATGCCTGAGTGAAATAATCGTGCGATCCAGCTCATCCAGTGAAGCAATGGCTTCATTCAGGATTTTCCGAACTTCCTGGCGATGCACTTGCAAACTGGGGCTGGACACATTTCCAATCAGGAACTCGACCATATTGATGGTGGGATCGTGTCTTTCGGCAGGCGATGTTTGCTGTTCTCGACGTGCATCTCGGGCCTGGGTGTGCAGATGACGCCTGTCTAATTCGACCAATTTTTGGCTCGTCAGAAATCTAAGCCAAACGAAAAACGGGACCTGACGATTTGACAAGTATTCCGGTAGGCGTTGAATGACATCGACGTGGACCTCCTGCAACACGTCCGAAGCGTCCAAGCGGGCGCGGAGCCGTGCGTTGATCCGAGCTGCGATCATTCGTTTCAGTCGCTGCGAATGAAGCATTAACAACTGCCCGACTGCTGATTCATCACTATCGGCAGCGTTGTCAATTAACTGTTCTTCATTGAGTTCCATGCGGTTGCCTCCCGTGGACCCATGCATCGGTTAACCATCATCCACGAGCCTATCCTAAGTGCCATTCATTGTAAAGTTGCTCGTGAGCAAAACGGGGACAGGTCCCGTTTTTAAACTGGACCTGTCCCTGTTTCTTTTCTTTGTCTGTCCCTGTTTCTTTGTCTGCACGCGAAATACGGAAAATATTATTTATTGGGAAACCATGATCGACGAATGCCCCGAGAGGATGAACTGCGGAGTCTTTTGGAGAAATCGGGCTTGGTACGTTCGGGTGGGATTTGGCATTCCATTGAGATCGCAGGACAAGTCCTGCAAATTGCCGGAAATGAGCTGCCTTGGTTTGGCGGGGCAGAGAATTTGGAGCCGCGAGATTTTGGCGAACATGCATTGCACGTTTTACTGACCCACAGCCCTGACCAAATCGATTGGGCACGCCCCTTTCAGTTCGATTTGATTTTTGCCGGACATACACATGGAGGACAAATTCGCCTTCCTATATTTGGACCCATCATATCTCCCAGCAAGTACGGAGTGACTTACGCCGGTGGTACGTTTGCCTTTCCGAAAGCGAACGGGCGGACGATCATGCACGTGTCTCGAGGCATCTGCGGTGACGAGCCGATTCGATTCAACTGCCCGCCGGAGATCGGCTTTTTTGTCATCCAAGGGGAAGATTGACTTTGATTCAAATCCGCACTCCTTCACCCCCACAATCAGGGGCCTCATCAATAGAGAATTAGCATCGCCTCAGTGCAGAACACTACCAACCCACACGCACCTACACACGCACCTCCCGATGTCACGTTTGCGTTTGGGGTTCGCTCGCCAATCGATCCGCGCCGTCGAGCATTCTTCTGCACCTGATGCCACCCACAATGATCAATGGCAAATACAATGGAAACAGAATAATACCAAGCCCCATAGTGGCTTGTAGAAACGTGGCAATGGTTGGATACGTTTTATTCTTGAAAATAAACACTAGAAACACCAAGAACGGAATAAGCGACGCTGCGTAAACGACAACAAAACCTGAATGATTCGTGAAGTCAAAATTACCCCATGCAAGTCTTACTGTGAAGTTGAATGCGAACACGAAGGTCGCCAAGAAGCCAATCAGGCGGTAGAAAAGAGAACTCTCAGGATTGAAGAAATGGGAAAAAATGTCATCGTCA
>JBGSIY010000083.1:0-4388 GCA_041742275.1 Pirellulaceae bacterium
GCCTACGGCTCAAGGAAAGAACACGGGGGTAAACCTTGCACCTCAATCGTTTAAACATTAACCTGTGTATGACCAGAGACCACAAAGAGTTTCAACAACAAACGGGACATCCCCTTATTTGTTTTGCCATCATGAACCAGCGAATACGATTTGCTAGTACATTTGCAGCTATAGTTTTCGGATGCAATCTATTCATGTTTGATCGAAATGTGATCGAGGCGGAACGAGGGTTTTTCGGGGTCACTAAAGTTGCTTTGGACGAGCAGTTGGGTTATCGCTTTATGATTAATGGCCGGACGGTTCATGGAATTCAACGTCTGGCAGGAAAGCAAACAGAACCCCTTTCCTATTACCATCCTACAGGACCCATTGGCGATGTGTTTCGAGTGGTTGCTCAGGATTCAAAGGCGAAGGTGGGGGTGATTGGTCTGGGAACCGGTTCGATCGCCAGCTATGCCAAAGCGGGACAACGTTTCGACTTTTTTGAAATTGATCCCATCGTCACAGAGTTCGCATCCAATCCCAAATTTTTTACCTTTCTCAGTCAGTCGGCTGGTAAATGCAAAGTGATTCAAGGTGACGCGCGGATTCAACTGCAGAAATTGTCTGAACAGGAATCTCGGGTGGCCCGGTATGACTTTCGCCAAGTTGCTCATACGAGCGACGCCAACCATGAAGACAAGGACCTACGTTACGACTTGTTGATCCTCGATGCGTTCAGTTCCGATTCTATTCCGTCCCATTTGATTACTCGCGAGGCGTTGCAGTTGTATCGCGAACGAACTCGCAAGGACGGAGTGATCGCTATGCACATCTCGAACAACTTTATCGATCTAGAACCCCTGGTGGCTCTACTCGCTGCAGACGCGAACATGCCGGCATTGATTCGCATCGATCCCTGCTCCGAAGCCATCACGCACGAAAATGCCAAAACTTCGTCGATCTATGTCGTCATGTCGGATAATCAGCTCCTGATGCAGCAATTCGCGAACCTTCCCAACTGGCGAGAGTTGAACAAGCGAGAGGGGGTCAAGCTTTGGACGGACGACTACTCCTGTATGCTGGAGATCATTCGTTGGTCACATTAAGTCCTGTAGCCCTCAACAGGCTGCGATTCGCGAGTTGCCAAACTCATTGAGCTGAAAAGTAGATTACCGGGAAAATTATCGGCGGAGATTAATCGAACCGCCCATCAATTACCGCTTCGCGGGTCATAGTGTTCGTAGTCGATCACTCGCCAGACTCCGTCTGATTCCTTTTGGTACGTTAGCGTCACTCCGCGTAACGCGTTTCCGACATAACCATATCGAAGGGTTGCGTCGACATTGACAAACACTAAAAAATCAATCTTAGCTGTTTTGGGATCTGTGGTGTCATCTATGACAGGGCTATTTCTTCCACTGATCTGACAGGTTTGAAAACGATAGTCCGGCATCTCTCGCTTGATTCGACGGTAATTGGATTCGTGTTCTTTGCTGACAAACTCAAGCAGACCATCAACATCATTGCGTCTAATGCAATCTGCCATGCGGAAAATGGAATCCTCGATGACTTCCCGATCCGTCTTAACGGCTCGTTCGAAAATAACGAGACCAATCATGATGATGAGTGCCGAAAAGCCTAAATAATACAGCCGTGGTCTTTTGAGAATTACGGCAAAGGTCGCACTCAGTCCGATCACCGAAATACCCACCAGGATCGTGAGAAAACTATTTTCGCTGAAATACTCAACCATTCGATTTGGGTTCCCAAGTTTGAAGAATGAAATCGACTAGCGTGGACTGGTTTGGACGACATACCATTTTAGATGTTGTTGGGTGGAAAAGGCTAGATTGGAGGCAGAGCGATTTGCGAGATTTCAGGTTTGTTACCTCAAGAGAGGCGTTTTCCAAAAGCATCGATTCTGTTCCCAATCAAGTGGCAATTCCTGGATGCGATTGCGTTGATTTATCGCGGTTGACGGTTGGGCCAATCGCATCGTTCCGCTGGATAACCGAAAAGCGTCAAGCATAAAAAAAGGCGCCAAGTAAAACCTGGCGCCTTTGATGTTGATCCATAAACACGACTGCTGCGAATTCTTAACGTTTCGAGAACTGAATGCCTCGACGAGCACCACGCAAACCGTATTTTTTACGTTCTTTCATGCGTGAGTCGCGGGTCAAAAAGCCATCGTCCCGTAGGGGTTGAAAATTAGCTTCGTCCATACCCATTAACGCACGAGCAAGACCCATTCGAGCGGCACCACTTTGGCCCGTTGCACCACCGCCACTACAAGTAATATCGACGTTGACTTTGTCTCGCAGATTAACCACATCGAGAGTCGAAGTAATGGCAATTTGGTCTTGAAGATTGGGGAAGTAAACTTCGAGAGCCCGGCCATTGACCATGATCTTGCCAGTCCCTGCACCAACACGAACGCGAGCCACTGCACTTTTACGACGGCCGGTTCCTAAATTCATTCCTGTGTTTTGATCTTTTTTCGCGATGATCATATTAGTCCACTTAAAGCGATTAAATTCCTGTACTTTGAAAACTATCTCATTTGGTCAGCGATGATGGGGCCTGGCAAACCAAGGTGGCCAATTGACTTGGGCCAATCTCCCCAAACATTACTGCAAACTTGTCCGAAGACAACTCACGTTCCTATGCCTGTTTGGCGTTCACAACCAAGGGCTTTGGATTTTGTGCTTGGTGCGGGTGCTCGGGTCTTGCGTAACATTTCAGCTTGGACAACATCACACGACCCAATTTGTTTTTCGGGAGCATACGACGAACAGCCTCAACCATAATGGTCTCGGGCGATTTGTTCATCACTTCGGTCGCTGTTTGGACCTTCAGGCCTGTGTAGCCCGTGAATCGGGAATAGGTCTTTTGCTCCATTTTCTTGCCAGAAAATTGAACCTTTTCCGCGTTAGTCACAATGACATAGTCACCCGTATCAACGTGCGGGGTGTACGTTGGTCGGTGTTTTCCCATCAAAATCATGGCAACTTTGGTTGCCACGCGCCCAACAATCGCGTCCTGCCCATCAACATGCCACCACTGGGCATCAATTTCGTGGGGTTTGGCTACATAAGTCTTGGTGCCAGCCACTGTTTACTCCTACCGATGTGTTAAAAATGCCTCGAATTCGAGACATCTGCAAACGTGTCTACGAACGGCAAACGGACCAAAATACCGAAAAAACCAGGATTCGACAAGGGACTGATTCCAGGAAACCTGCCAAATTAGGGATTTTTTCGCCCGTCGCGTGCTAGCTGCGCCCCGTTTCAGCCTGGGGCTAACCCAAAATTTCGCTTCCTTTCAATACCCAAAAGGCTTGATTAAGGGGCGTCACATGCGTTGAAACCGCTACGAACTCCCTGAATCGCCCGTTTTACTAGCTAATCTGTGACGATTTGGCAAAGTCTGTCAGGCGATCAATCGATCCTAGTTCCAGAGACGGACGCGTTTGCTTCATGGCTGCTGCAACGCCCCCCGTCTCCTTAACTCGTATCGGTTTTCAAGGATCGGAGACCCAAACCAATGAAAAGGATTTTTCGGTGGAATTTGATCTTTTGGAAGCGTGATGCACGACACGTCAAACTTGAGTCTACGATTGTTCCCAGCGGATGATGGCGCGCCCGTCGTCCATTCGCCCAAGATTCCAGCGAATTTCACTCCGATCTGTAACAGTCTCGAGGACCTTTCGGGTTGGAAACTTGGGTACGAGGCCAGCTCACGCGGCGCTTCCATCAAACGGCAGGAATCTTTGACAACCGGAATCCCGAAGGGGCGATTTTATGTCGAGGATATGTCGGATCGCGTTGACAAATCGAACCCGGCCTTGAGTCGGCCCAAGTTAGAAAAGATCGCTGCCGATCTGTCCAGTTTGGCCAATGAAGTCGGTGATCTGAAGAGTCAATTACAACAATGCCACGCCATGCTCTCGGTCAGCTCCGTAACTCGAATCCAACCAACGGATGCCGACAAATTAGCCCTGCTATTTGAAAAATTGTTGATCAATGCACTTCAAATTGCTGGATTCGAGTCGGCGGCCATCGCAACGCTCGATCCCACCTCGGGGCAAATCACGTTTCGATATGGCCATGGAGTACATTTTGCCGAAGAAATCGGTGTGGTTCGACCCTTGCGAAATTGCAAGGCCGATCTGGAGGCTCTGACGGGGAGTCTCATTGTTCTCAACAAAAAATCAGACTTGGCGATTTGGGAAGTTCCCGTCGAATGCCGTTCCGCGATCTGCCTCCCCATTTCTTCGACCAACAACTTGTTGGGAACGCTTTGGTTAACCACCAACAAGCGTAAAGATCTGAGCGATATGAACGGTAACATTTTGGAGATCATCGCAGGTCGCATCGCTGCCGAGCTCGAGCGAGTGGCTCTGTTAG
>JBGSIY010000084.1:0-3876 GCA_041742275.1 Pirellulaceae bacterium
ACCCTAGCCGTCTTCGAAGATCACTTGGCCCGGCATCCTGGCAAGTACGCGACGTTGTGGATGGAAATGATTCAGGGCGAAGGCGGCTACTATGTGGGTGATGCGGTGTTCTTCCGGAAGTTAGCGGAGATGGCTCGGAAAAATAATATCGCGGTGATTGTGGACGAAGTGCAATCGTTCTGCCGAACCACACGACCCTATGCGTTTCAACATTTCGGCTTGGACGACATGGTCGACATTGTCACGATTGGAAAAATAAGCCAAGTCTGTGCGACGTTGTTTACTGACGAATACAAGCCGCAGCCGGGCTTGGTCAGCCAGACATTCACTGGAAGCACGTTTTCGATCATGGCGGGATTGGCGATTATCAAAGGCCTCGTGGCTCGAGGGAACTTTGGTCCTGAGGGGAAAAATATCCAATTGCATCGCCACTTTGCAGCAGGGCTGGAAACGATTTCGCAGAAGTACCCCGGGGCCGTGACGGGTCCCTATGGACTGGGGGGCATGGTGGTGTTCACCCCCTTTGATGGTTCGGCGGAGAAAGCGAAAGATTTGAGTTTCCGCTTGTTCCATGCCGGGCTGATGGGCTTCGTGGCCGGAGCCAATCCCACTCGGATGCGGTTCCTGATGCCTCTGGGTTGTGTTACCGAAGATCAAATTGATTTGGCCTGTCAGATCATTGACCAATGTATTGGGGACATGGTGGCCGCCAACGGCTAACGGATCAGAATGGATGGGCTTGGCCGCCCCCGTGTTGAATGTGTGGGTGTTTTCCATTGGCCCAGGTCTCTGAGAATTTAAGGAATTTATCCATGCTGGTTGTTCGTCGAGTCGTTAGCAAAGACCTGGATCCGTTATTCGAATTGATTCAAAAATCCGAATACGGGCTAACGACGTTAAAAATTTCCAAAGATAAATTGCAAGAGCGCATTGAGCAATCGTTGTTTGCGTTTCAGCAATTGAAGGCGAGGCCGTCGGGGCAACCGTATGTCTTTGTGATGGAAGATTTAACCAATGGGAAATTGGTGGGCACGACGGCCATTTATTCCAAAGTCGGTGGTTATGAACCGTTCTATTCCTATCAAATTCAAAAGTCACTGCATGAATCGGAAGAGTTAGGGGTTCGCAAGGAAATTGATGTGCTGCATTTGCGTGTGGAACACAACGGTCCCACGGAGATCGGCAGCTTGTTTTTGTCTCCCGACTATTGGGGCGGGGGTCATGGTCGATTGTTGTCGATGTCACGTTTTCTGTTCATGGCCGAGTTCCCCAGTCGATTTGAAAAAGAAGTGATCGCAGAGATGCGTGGGGTGGTGCACAAAGATGGCCGCTCCCCGCTGTGGGCCGCTCTGGGGGCTCATTTTTTCCAGATTGAATTTCCCAAAGCGGAGACGTTGACCTCCGAGTCGAAAAAGTTCATCGCCGATTTGATGCCCAAACATCCGATCTATATCCCCTTGCTCTCGCCCGAAGCCCAACAGGTGATCGGCAAGGTCCACCTCAATACGGAACCGGCACTGGCGATGCTTCAAAAAGAAGGATTCGAGTTTCGTAGCTTGGTCGATATTTTTGATGGCGGACCGACCATGCACTGCGACTTCGCGCGGATTCGCTCGATCGCTTCCTCACGCCAATTAGCAGTGCAAGAGATCATCAAAAGTGTGGAGGGGCCCGAACTGCTACTCAGCAACGGAAAATTAGATTTTAGAGCTTGCCTAGGGCATGTCCGCGAAGTCGACTCCGGGCAGGCCGTCATCGATCAGGTCACCGCGTTGAGATTGGAACTGAAAGTAGGCGACACGCTTCGTTGTGTTGAATTGAAGCCGAAGTCCAAGGCGAGTGATGCGGGGACCATCGAACAGTTGACTTCCTAACATAGGGCAAAATCGTAGCAACGTAAGTTCGGCCCAGAGTTTTATCTTGAGATAAAGTGGTAGTGATGCAAGACATTCCAACAGGACAATTTATTGGCGGCAAATGGATTGAAGGTCAGGGGGAGCAACTTCGTTCTCACAGTCCGGCTGACGGAGCGTTGGTGTGGCAGGGAAACGAAGCGAGTCAAGAACAAGTTCTAGAGGCTTTCTCGGCAGCTCGAGCCGCCTTGGGGCCCTGGTGGGATCAACCGTTAGCAGAGCGCATCGCCATTTGCCAACAGTTTGCAGAACACGTGAAGACCGCCAGCGATGAGTTGGCGGCGATCATTTCTGAGGAGATGGGCAAGACCTTGTGGGAAGCGAAAACGGAAGCCGGTTCCGTCGTGGCCAAGGTGGCTGTTTCGATCGACGCGTTGAGGACACGGCGGGATGAAACGCGGTTTGAAATGGCGGGCATGCAAGCGGTGACCCGTTATAAACCTTATGGCGTGTTGAGCGTGTTGGGGCCGTTCAATTTCCCTGCACATCTCCCCAACGGGCATATTGTACCGGCGTTGTTGGCGGGCAATACCATCGTCTTCAAACCGAGTGAGCAGACGCCGGCTGTGGGTGCGTGGATGTTGCGGGCCTGGGAGGCGGCGGGGTTGCCTGCGGGGGTTCTCAATTTAGTGCAGGGTGGTCGGGATGTCGGTGTGGCGGTGTCCGATCCGCAACGTTGCGATGGGTTGTTGTTCACAGGGAGCGGCCAAGTCGGGCGGCATCTCCATCAGGCTTTTGCCGATTACCCCCAAAAGATTTTGGCGTTGGAAATGGGAGGAAACAACCCGTTGGTTGTCGAACAGGTGAGTGATCTCGACGCGGCGGCCTATCAGACGGTGTTGTCGGCCTACATTACTGCCGGGCAACGTTGCACATGTGCGCGACGGCTGTTGTTGGTCGAGGATCAATTGGATGTGTCCGCTTTTTTGGAACGGTTGGTAGCCATGATAGGGCGACTGCGAGTGGGGCGACCGAGTGAACGCCCCGAACCGTTTTATGGCACCGTGATCAACTCACGCGCCGGCGAAATGATTTTGCACAGTTATCAAGATTTACTCGATCGAGGTGCAACACCGCTTGTGCCTATGAAGTCGCTGCAAGGTAACGCGGCGTTATTATCACCGGGATTGGTCGACGTGACTGGGGTCGATGGACTGGAAGACGAAGAGGTCTTTGGGCCGCTATTGACCGTGCGACGGGTGGCCCATTTCGATGAGGCCATCGAAGAAGCCAACAACACTCGGTACGGCTTGTCAGCGGGATTATTAAGCGACAATCCAGAGAGTTTTCAGGAGTTCATTCATCGCATTCGAGCTGGGATCGTCAATTGGAATCGCCAGACCACCGGTGCCAGCGGGCAGTTGCCCTTTGGCGGGTGTGGTCTAAGCGGAAACCATCGTCCCGCCGGGTATTTCTCGGCTGACTATTGTTCCTACCCAACGGCCTCGCTGGAATCGTCAACATTGAAAATGCCAGAAAAATTAGAAGTCGGAGTGGAAACGTGAGCGGGGGATCCATGAAGGTAAACGGATCGCAAACGCTAGGGGTTTGCTGTGGCTGCACGCTACTCTGCGACGATGTCACCTTGCAATTTCACGGTCAGCAATTGCTGCAGCATGATCGAGTCTGTGGACTGGGTGTTCGCTGGGCGACTTCGGCAGGCCAGTTCCATGAATCGGCTTGGGTGGCCGGACAAGAAACGACAGTAGCTCAAGCCTCGCATGAATGCATGCGGATGTTGCAGGAAGCAAAACGACCGATGATCGCTGGATTGAATCTGTTATCGGTATCGGCTCAGGGAAAGGCGGTCGCGTTGGGGCGCAGTCTGAGAGCGCTGGTCGATGTCCGCTTGGGAAATCAAGGGCGTCAGGCAGGGTTTGCTTTCCAACAGGCGGGTCGGGTGACAGCGACGATGGGGGAAGTCCGTCAACGGGCTGATGTGATTTTGTTTTGGAATGCTGAT
>JBGSIY010000085.1:0-1709 GCA_041742275.1 Pirellulaceae bacterium
ATCGTATTCCATCGGCGCCGCCAAAGATAATCGCCGCTTGCTCCCGCGGCGATTGAAAACAACTTTCGGCGATATTCAACTGAGCATCCGGAAACCAAACGGGAGTTTCCGGACCTCGTGAAAGGTCAACTGTTTGCGCAGGCTGTTTGCGGAATCGAATTGACAAGCGGGCCACCGCGTCGCTCCAAAATTCTGAGCGATGTTGAACCGACCATTGATGAAAGCTAGGGAAATCGGCCAATTCTCGGTCGGAAATCCAACGCGCTAAATTTGATTTTTGGGCATCGGCATCGGGAAACCACATGGGAGCCGGCCCATTTACTTCGCGGTTCCAATTCGCAAAACATCGACGCCAGGCGTTTTGAAAAACCTCCGGCGATGCTTCTCCGCGGAGTCGTTCGCAAATGCTCGGCCACATGACCTCGGGAGCGGCGTTGGCCGAGAGCAATGATTCCAATGCGGCTTGCGTGGCAGGTGTCAAATGGGATTGAGTTGCTGTCATAAAAAATCGTAAGGCTCAGAAAAAAGATTACTTTAACTCGAAACGCTGAGTCGTGCGGGTGTACTCCTGCCCCCCCATTCGGCCAATGACATCCAGCAGGTCGGGATTGATTTTTTGTTCTTCGTCCAAGATGTGATCGTCGATGTGCAACCAATCAATGATTCCAAAAATGGAATGTGACGTTCCCACCTGTACTATTTGATGAAGGTGGCATTCCATTTGTAAGGGCGATTCCAGAACTCGCGGAGGTCGCACCGTGCGCGAGGGAACTTCACTCAAATGCGCAACGCTGAATTCGCTTGTTTCATAGGGTATCTCGGCCGACGAAGCAAACATGGAGTGCCGCATTTTAAACGGAACTAAGTTGATGACAAACTCGCCGTTCTCGCGGATATTTCTCAAGGTGTCTTTGGGTGAGCCGTCCGGTTTGTTCACAATGGAAAAGACAATTGCGGGTGGATCGGAGCCGACTCCAGCAAAAAAACTAAAAGGTGCCAAATTTGTAAGGCCGTTCGGTGAAATCGTCGAAACCCACGCGATGGGACGAGGCGTGATGGCACGAATCATAGTGGCATACCGACGCGCCGGCGGAAGAGAGTGAAAATCGACTTCCATGAAATAGAAACCTTACGTTTGAACTCGTTGGCGACGTGAATGAATTTACACTTGAATAAATTGGCGACGTGCTAAAGAGCGGTCCCCTACTCAGACGCCGTGCGAGAAGAAACCGTGATGGAAAGAGACTTGTGGCTGAGGCACCCCAGCCACAGGTGTTTTATTTTGCCAAAGGGTTGGCTTTATAACCAGCTCTTGGGATAACTCGGATCATCGACGTTCATCCCTTGGACCGTTGTATACAGTCGCCGATCAGTATCGAACATCACCGCCATTTCTTCGGTGCGATCCATCCCCATACTTTTGACAATCGTGCCGGGATGAGGGCCGTGCGGAATCCCACCAGGATGCAGTGTCATGGAGCCGACCTCGACCCCCTTGCGTGAACCAAATTCGCCGTCGACGTAGAACAATACCTCATCGGCTTCGACATTGCTGTGAACATAGGGAACCTTAATCGCCTGTGGATGGTGGTCCAAATGTCGGGGAGCAAACGTGCAGATCACGAATCCGCGACATTCGAACGTTTGTTGCACGGGTGGAGGTAAGTGCAGGGTTCCCGTCAATGGCTCGAAGTCCCAAGCGTTAAACG
>JBGSIY010000086.1:0-4293 GCA_041742275.1 Pirellulaceae bacterium
TCGATCACGTCGCTACGATTCGCCAAGCTCGAAAAACCGTCGAGCCCGATCCGGTTTGGGCCGCCGCACTGGCTGAACTTGGCGGGGCCGATCAAATTACGGTGCATTTAAGAGAGGATCGTCGCCATATCCAAGATCGTGATCTCGAGGTACTCCGTCAGACGGTCAATGTCCCTCTGAATTTGGAATGCGCCGTGGAGCCATCCATGTTAGCCATCGCCGTTCGCATGCGACCGACTCAAGTTTGTTTGGTTCCGGAAAAACGTGAAGAGATTACCACGGAAGGAGGTCTGGATGTCGCAGGCAACCTCGATCGGGTCACGGATGCCGTGTCACAATTAGCGGCCGCGGGCATCGCCGTCAGTCTGTTTATCGACCCCAACTTCCAGCAAATCGATGCCGCGATCGCTTCGGGTGCTCCCATCGTTGAACTTCACACCGGAGCTTATGCCCATGCCTTTCGCTCGCCAGAGGAATCCGGCCGGCTGGACGAAATCAAGCGAGCAGTCATACACGGACATCAAATGGGATTGCGGATCGATGCAGGTCATGGCTTGACCTACAACAATGTCATTCCGATCGCCGCCATTGCCGAGATTCAAGAATTGAACATTGGACATAGCATCATCTCCCGCGCCGTGCTGATTGGCATGGAACGGGCCGTCCGAGAGATGAAAGAACTGATTTTGCGAGCGCGTCGCTGATCGATCACGTCGCGATGTAAATTTCTGGAAATAAGTTCCCGGATTGAAGATAGTAGCTCGAATCTCCGAGTCGAGAAATCACGGCTCGGAGAGCCGTGCGACATTGAGCCAAATCGCCAATCTATTTCGGGACAATTCCTAATTAGACAGCGCCACTTTTGTGAGCTACAAGGCTGGCCAAATGGCATTCACTTTGTGAGCAGCAAGGCACTAGCCGCCGGTATTTATCGGCAAAAACAGTGCGAAGAACAGGTGATCTCGACGGGCTAAAAAGTCCAGCAAACGCCTTCAATACATTCGCCGCCGACTACCCAAACATAGTAATTATTTTCGGACAGATCCCAAGTGAGAAATCCATGCTTCCCCCGAGGTAAACTCGGAGGGGAGCGTAGGTTCAAGAAAGTGGTGTTGGGGGCGGGTGAGCGACTGCGTTTTAGTGAAAAATCATGGCTACCCCCGAGGTAAACTCGGAGGGGAGCCCGAATGCGCGGGTCGCGGTGAAGGATCTGCGTGGGGCGTTTGCCGGTGAGATTAAAACTTCGATCGGTCCTTTATTTATCACCGAGTGGTGCGTCGCTGGGGCGCGTTCCCTCGGGATTCTTCTCAGTCGACGGGTTTGACTCCGCTGCATTGGCGGGGGACATGGCAACATAGTCCTGAATCGCCGGAGTATCGATGGCCATCCCGCGGGAGTTGGGACCACTACGATTCCAACCGACATAGAGCCACCCCCCTTCCATTCGCAGTTCTACCAATTGAAGGTTGCGAGCCACTTCCATATCTTTCAGTGCCTCAACTTTATCCACGGGGATCAAGTTGGCGGGGAGCTCTAGACCCTCAAAATCGTCTTCTTGAACCAACGCAATGTTTTCTTGGTTCGGCATCAGGCCATTCCCTTCCTCAAGATCCCTGCCTTGGGGATCCTGGGATTTCTCAGGGTTGAGTTTCTTTTCTAAAAACGTTTTGAAACTAATTGCTCGGGCATTTTGATCCGTGGGGTCAGCATAATCGACCGTCGCCTTTCCATCGCGAACCAAATAGAGTTTACCTTCGCGACGAACGATGGCATAAGTCAGTTTAATAATCATCCCCGATCGAATAACCGTAGTCCCTCGAGTAAAACGTTCGCCAATGATACCCACCTTCAACCGGTTGGCGTCGAGTTCGAACTGAAAAGGCTGAATTCGAGAAAACGTGATCGACCATGGCTCTTCGTCGGCACCTTCATCCGCAAAAGCGTCGGGAGTTGAGCCCAACAGCTTCTCAGCCGTTTCAGCGATTTCCGTATTCGAAAGTGTTTTCCCGACAAACAGGGGATCCACAAAATTGATCATCATCGATTCATGCAATCGAACGCGAACATCTGCAGGAACACGACCGGGTTGCGGTGGCGAGGTTGCGGCCAAGTGAAACGCATCGACCTTGTGGGCGTGAGCTTCAATTCGATCGGATTGGCTGAAGGCGTAGACGCTGGGAATGGCGGTGCGGTAGCTATCGAGTTTTTCGGACGAGCCCTCTAATTGAGTTCGACCGTTATCAATTGCTTCGTCCGTTTGCTGACGAAACTCATCATCAATTCTCATCTCCGCACGCGCCGCGGCAATTCCTTCTCCGCGAACCTTGTCTTTCAAAAACTGCTTTTCGGCAATGCGGTTGATCAGTTTTAGCTGGAGATTTACATTTTTAAAATAAGACTGAATGTTCGCTGCGACGTAGGGATCTTTGGAGTAAAAGCCGCCGACATTCGCAAACACATTGCGGCGTCCTTCGAACACGCCATTTGACCCGGTGAATGCCGTAATTGGGCCTTGTTTCGTATAAGTGTCCGAATACAGATTGCCTTGCAAATGAATACTCACGGCAATCTGATGCGGATCATTTAGCAATTCAATCCCTGCCCGAGTCGTCGTGAATGCGTTTCCGAGAATTTGGCGTCCGAGAATAATTTCATTGACCGGGAGTGTCTCAGCGTTAGTGCGAGTGGTCTGCTCGGCAAAAAGATTGGGTCGAATCTCAATTACGGCATTGGGAAGCGAGAACTTGCGACGAATTGCTGTGGCTAATTCCGTATGTTGTAGTGAGCTCTCCAAATAACCTAAAGCATCGCCGACTTTCGCGGCTGCCGACCGCTGGTTGGGGTTGCCTAACAAAGGATAATTTTCCGCGATCACCGCGAGCTGCCGATCGATGATCACCGGCAAATTGCGATCGGTAGAATAGGCCAACAAACGCACAAAGCGGTCCAAGGACAGCCGCGCGGAGCCATAGTAAACATCGAGGTATTCGGTTTGATCATCCTCAAAAGCACGTGTTACTTCGATCAACGCCCTTAATATTTCCGCCCTAATAGTCAGCCGCTCTTTGTCTTGATCCGCGACCATTTTCTGGTACTCGGCCAGGCGAAGAATGTCTTGTTCTCGCAATGCTTTTTCCTCTTCGTTTTCTAATCCGCTATCTTCAGCCGGTTCACGAAGGGTGGGTTCGAAGGGAGCGATAGGTGATGGCAATAACGGACCAATCTCCAAACCTTTCAATCGCTCCAACGTCTCATCCAGTTTCAATTTTGCGAAGAGAGTATCGCACATGTCTTGAGGATGACGGTTTCGATATTGGTTACCAAACAACTCTAAAAAGTAAATAGAGTCCTGACGGTACTCGTCAATTTCCGCAACCGACAAGTCCCGAAATGGGTACTGGGATAAGTTCGAAAGATAATGGGGCACGTCCAGTTGAGCAGCCGCTTCAATGTGTGCATAGTGAGCTCGCAGAGCATCGCGAACGTCGACAAACGCTGGATGCTCAACTCCCGGCATGTTGGATTCAAAACGTTGCAAGACCAGTTGCAACATCTCCGTTTCCGCGCGATCGCCTTTGGCCGATTGCGACTCCAGTATATTGAGCAATAAAGCCTGACGCCAACGCATCGCGTTTTCGTCGGCGCCCAACCATGTCGACATCCGCTTCACAGCCATTTGCAAACGGGCGGCAGTGTCCCCCGCTTGCACCGGCAAGGGATGAGCGAGTTGCAAGGTAAATAAAATCGAGAGGAGCAGCAGAGAGAAGGTACGAATCATGGCAGAATTTCGGTATCTAGTAAAAAGAATCTAACTAAAAAACGTTTATCGCAATCCCCTTCGCGGGGTGCGGCAATCAACACTCACTCAATCTTAACAAGGAGAGTCGTTCGGGCGAGTTCCTTGTGAATCAATAAGTCCACCGTTTTCAACAATAACGCTCGAGAAAAATCTCAGTTTTATTTCCTGTCGCTCGGGTCAGTTCCTCCCTGGTCCGTAATTGGGTCAAGCGTCAGCGGCGAATTTCCATAAAAAATCCCAACCAACAACTTTCCCGCCGTGTACTTCAGCAACGACTGCGAAAAATAATTAATTGCGATCACTTCAAACGGATTTGCGACCAAGGCGAACACATATGGGTCGGAACTCAACCTACTTGATGTGAATTTTCCAGGTTTGCTTGCGAGTCGGCTTAATGACAACCCGGTTGGGCATCGATCCGTCCTCAAATATATGCCCCCGCACTCCCGCTGGACTGTTAAAATAGGTAGATTATACACCTGTATTTCACCGTT
>JBGSIY010000087.1:0-3234 GCA_041742275.1 Pirellulaceae bacterium
ATTCCTGTGCGGATCTTTGTTGCAAACCCGTTAACCGACAGCCCGAGCGGTCAGAAAGCCCTTGTTCGAGGCATGTTTGTTAAATGCCAAATAAAAATCGATTATGACGCCGACGCTCAGGCGGAAGCCTTTCTCGCAGTACCTGCCACGGCGCTCCGACCTGGAAACTTTATTTGGACCGTCGCCGAACGAAAATTGTCTCGCGTCGCGGTCGAAGTTGCAGATCAGGTTTCCGTCTCGCGCGAGGAATTGGACCAACTCGGCATGGTCGCTCCATCCACCACTCTCGCCTCAAACGCCTCCGGAAAAATTGATCTCGTGATCTTTCGACGAACGGACGATGGCATCACGCCGGGGAGTGAGGTGGTGATTACGCCATTGTCACAGCCGACAAATGGTTCGATTGTTCGCTACATCGGCGATCCCGAAGTTAAGGAAGTCGGTCCCGAATCGTCAAGTACAGAAGCCATCGCGGAAACGAACGAGCCGGCTGCTCCGGCAGCAGACCAAGAACAAACGGTGAATGATCAGCCGAAATCGGATTCCCCCGAGGGGAACACGAGTGACGGTGGGGCGACGATTGTGAGTGAAGGTGCGAAGGGCAACAAGAGTTAATGCCCGGGGCCGTGATGGCCGTTAATGATTTAACCAAAAGCTGGGACGATTTTGCTCAACCATCGTCAACTCCAGTTAGTTTTGCTGGGAGCAGACGGTTAAACGACGCAATCAACATTGAATGAAACTGAGAGAATTTCTAGGACGGGTATCATGCGCGAAATTATCAAGTGGGCGATCAACAATTCTCCGGCGTTGAATACGTTGGTCGTCGCCATGGTCTTGGTGGGATCGATCAGTTTGATCGTGATGCCCCGCGAGGTTTTTCCCAATTTTGAACTGGAAATTCTGCTTGTCTCTGTCGCGTTTCCTGGAGCGACTCCAGAAGAAGTCGAAGAGGGCATTGGCCAAAAAATTGAAGCCGTTGTGACCAACTTGGATGGAATCAAAAAAGTCAATTCGGTTTCTTCAGAGAACTTTGGCTATGTGATCCTCGAATTGGAGGGCTATGTCAAAGATCCGCAGAAAATTCTCAATGAAGTACGGACCCAAGTTAGCCAGATTTCAACCTTCCCGCCGCGAAGTGAAGAACCCGAAATCAAACAGATCGTTTTCCGTGCTCCGGCAATTTCGCTTGGGATTTTAGGGCCGGAATATTCGGAGGACCCCAGTGTCCGTCTGGTTCAAGAAACTCAGTTGCGAGAGTTGACGGAAAATGTTCGCCAAGAATTGTTGGATCTGCAGGCTGTTCCACCGGAGAGTTTGATTCGCCGACCCTTTCGTGGTTTGTTTCAACCGGCAGGGTCCGCCGTTTCCTCTGCTGAAATCGTAGCAGCCAAACCTTTTGAAATTGCCGTTGAGGTACCCGAAAGTACCTTGCAAGAATACGGAATGAGTTTGTCTCGACTTGCGAACTTAATTCGTTTGCAAAACATTGAAATGCCCGGCGGAAAAATGGAAACGTCGGGGGAAGAACTACTACTGCGGGGTAGAAATAAACGGGAAGTCGGTTCGGAAATAGCAAAAATTCCGGTTCTAACCCAGCCCAATGGGGATGTGGTTACGGTAGGGGATCTGGGAGCTGTTATCGACGGTTTTGAGGAGTCCGTTTCGGAACATGTGATCAACAATCGCCCCGGTCTTGCCATTCGCGTTTCCAAAACCAAAGAAGAAGATTTATTCACCGTTGTGGAAACGGTCAAGCAATACGCGCAGGCGAAGGCGCTGCCTCCGGGTTACGAGCTAAAGATTTGGGGTGATGTGTCTTTGGACGTCAAGGATCGTGTGAAGCTTTTGGCCACCAATGGCGTTCAGGGCCTTATTTTAGTCTTTATCATTCTTGCGTTGTTCTTAGAACTTAGATTGGCATTTTGGGTCGCGATGGGGATTCCGATCTCTGTATTGGGCGCGGGTCTGATTCTGTTGGCGTTCGGGCAATCCCTAAACATGTTGACCATGTTCGCCTTTTTGATGGCTTTGGGAATTGTGGTCGACGATGCGATCGTGATCGGCGAAAATATTTATTCGAAACGTGAAATGGGAATGAATCCTATCAAGGCGTCGATTGAAGGGACGATGGAGGTTCTACCCAGTGTCGCGGCTTCGGTTAGTACAACGATCATTGCTTTTTTCCCATTGATGTTTGTTTCCGGCGTTATGGGTAAGTTTTTAGGCGTCATGCCCTTGGCCGTGATTGCGATGTTGGTGATTTCACTGCTGGAAGCCATTTTCGTTTTGCCAAGTCACTTGGCTCACGAAAACAATTTATTTCTTCGAATGATCTCGGCAATCATGTATGTTTTCAAGCCGTTGATCTTTGTGATCAATATTTTAAACCGTTTCTTCTCGGGATTATTGCAGCAGTTTATTGACAGCGTCTATCGTCCCACATTGGAGTGGTGTCTGAGCAATCGTCGCATAACGTGTGCTACGGCGGCTGGCGTTTTGATTTTTTCAATTGGTTTAGTGATGGGTGGGATTGCTCCCCTGGGTGTATTTCCGAAGTTGGATGCGCGTGAAATTTCTGCCACCGTGGCTTTTCCTAATGGTACGTCAGCAGAATTTGCCCGGGCGGCGACGAAAAAACTGGAAGATGCAATTAAACGCGTGGACCAAAAGCTTCAGGCCGAGACCGGTTTGAGCTCGATTGTCAACGTTTATCGACGAATTGGCGAAGTCGGCAGTGGAGCACAGGGTCCAACGGGCGTGACCAATGGGAGTCACGTGGCGACGGTGGAGGTGCAGCTTGTGGCACCCGAAGAGCGAATGGCCCATTCGGAACGAATTATTTCGCTCTGGCGAGCAGAAATTCCTCGTATTGCCGGCGCGGAAGTTCTAAAGTTTGGTTCGCAATCAATGGGGCCCGGTGGTTCGGGCATCGAATTCAAATTATTGGCCAATGATTCCAGTGTCGAATACCTTTCGGAAGCAACCCAACTGTGCAAGCAATATTTGGCTGAAAAAGAAGGTGTTTCCGACATTGAAGATGATGCTCGCGAAGGCAAATGGGAGATGCTGTTGAAGCTCAATGAAACAGGCAAAGCCCTGGGGCTGGACGAAAATATTCTCGCCAACACGATTCGCGGAAGCTACTTCGGAGAAGAGGTGATGCGTCTGCAACGCGGACGACACGAAGTCAAATTGGTGGTTCGGTATCCTCGCGAATTTCGCCATTCTCAG
>JBGSIY010000088.1:0-1749 GCA_041742275.1 Pirellulaceae bacterium
GATTTCGTTCGCGGAGAACGTAGTCATTTTTTAAAATCTCGTTCCTGGAATTTTTCCCAGGCACAGACATTTGGCAGTTTCAAAATTTTGAAGTTCTAACGCTCAAAAATCTCACCGCACTCGATAGCCGAGGTCTTGCAAGATGTTTGTCACCCGTTCGCGATGTTCGCCCTGGATCTCTAATTCATCTCCCTCAACGGTTCCTCCAGCCCCACAAGCGTTCTTTAGGCGAGTCAGGAGGGTAGGCAAGTCGTTTTCTTGAGCCAACAGGCCGCGAACCACGGTGACAACTTTGCCTTTCTTTCGTTTTTCAATCGACAGTTTTGCAGTTTGTTTCTCTGGATCAGTTAATACGCGGGGCAGGGGAGGGCACTTGCATTCACCCTCCAACTCTTGGCATCGCTCGCAACGCGGCGGAACATCAAATGCCGTCCCCTCAAACAAACGCATCACGCCAACCTTTCCTTTTTCTCACCATTCAACTTTGGAACTGTTCCGTAATAAGATCCTGTTTTTAAAATTAGCCGGAGTGCGCTAGTACCCGGTTTTGCAGATGGCGACCCGTGACGAATTTGCTGTCGCGGCTATCGCCGCTGAGGTGGATTGATGGGGTCGCCATATCTGCGGGTGATACCCGCAGCTATGTGCTGACGCGGCTATCGCCGCTGAAATACAAGTTCCGGCAGGAGCCTCATTCGGAGACTAAAGTCGTCTGGTAACCCCCGGTTTTTCAACCATGCACCATGCACTAAACATCAACCGACTTTTAACTGTCTTCTTTCGCTCTGCAAAAGAAAAAATTTTCAATCGTTCGCAGAGCTAAAACCGACATTGACTTATCGAACGAATCTCAGATTCAGATTTCCAAGGCCCTAAATGATGTTTCCATAGCGGTGAATCGTTTCTGAAACCGATTGCTCGCGCAAGTAATTCAGCAATTCGATCCGTCCATTGGCCAACGGCATTTCTTTAGTGACAGGAATATTTCCAATTTCAGCCGGAGCAAAAACCTGAGCGATCCCTACAGCCCGCACCGAACCGTCTTTCATCGACTTCAATCGAGCCACTAATTTTTCGTGACTTTCCACCACGGGCTGGATATCGACAGCGCTGGCAATGGTGGCAATCCAATTCGCCTTTTGTGCAGCGCTGATTTCCAAGTCGATCCCCATTAGACGACAGGCGATAGCGGTCAAAGCGACGCATTCCATGGCTTGAGTATCATCCATCGAACCCACTCGCAGTAAATGCCAAGGCCTCGGTCGATAGCGAAAATGGTTCGTTTCGCCATGAATTTGGGACGGATCATGCTCCCGGGAAAATTCTTGATTCCACCAGTATTGATAATTCCCGGCAGCCGCGAGGACGCGCTCTTTTGCAACATCATCGGTGAGGGCCCCCCCCAGACGTTCGACCAATGCCAAGATCGCATTTGAGATCGTCGCGCGAATGATCGGCAATTCGTGTTCGGTCCAGTGTGCCAACGTGGAAACATAGTTCGGTCCCCCGGCCTTGGACCCTGGGCCCACTACTGAATTTTTCCAACCACCAAAGGGTTGTCGTCGTACAATCGCCCCGGTTGTGGTTCGATTGATATAGGCGTTGCCGACTTGCACCTGTTCTCGCCAAATTCGAATTTGCTCGGGTTCCAAAGAATGAAGCCCCCCGGTCAAGCCAAATTCGTTGCTGTTTTGAATTTTGAGAGCTTCTTCAAAATTGTTGACTCGGATCAGACCCAACACCGGCCCA
>JBGSIY010000089.1:0-2607 GCA_041742275.1 Pirellulaceae bacterium
GAACCCAATCGAGCTCCGATGTCAATAATGATCGCAATAACGGTTCATTGACCTCGTTGAATTGTTGATGTATCCACAAAAGTTCCATTCGTTCGGCGTCGATCGTCGTGTGGCCCAGTCGCGCGCGAGCGGCCGCGAGAACTTCTGCCGTGTCGCGACTCCCGAGTTCCAAACGGGCGCGATAACGCTGGCGATGTGTAGCCGTGCAAATCCGATCGATCAGTTCGGGAACGGTCAGTGATCGCGGAGAGGGAGCTGCTACCGTGGGGGCCTGGGTGTTGACAATCCGGTAGGCGCGGCCATGGACGCGATCTCGACTGGGATCTCGCAAGTTATGTTGCATGTGTCCGATGATGGGATTTTGCCAGTCAATTAAGTACAGACTGCCATCGGGAGCAAACTCCAAATCGACAGGTCGGAAATTGGGGTCATCGGACAGTAGAAGAGGTGGTTGCTCGGAGCCAGTGATGCTCGAGCCCTTGTCCTCTAACTTGTAACGCAAAATCCCCAGATCACCGATCACATTTTCGACCAACAATTCGCCTTGCATGAACTCCGGAAAATGCTCGCCACTGACAAATTCGGTCGCTGCACAGGGGCGTGTGCGGCGAGCGTAAACGGGAGGTGCCCCGGGATGTTTTTGTGGATGCTCCAGACGGCCGGAGATGATCGCAGCATCATAGGGGTCGGCTCCAGTACCATCATGAATAATGTCCCGTCCAAAAAGATCAAACACATGACCGTGAGGATTGGCGTAGCCGTAGGGAGTGTAGACATCGACACGGTTGGTGCGTGGTTCAAACCGATAGGAAGCGGCGTTGACACTGCGCACCGGGCCGTAGGGCGTTTCGATTTGTGTGTGATGAAAGACGCCTTCCTGGAAATAATACGCGCCGTCTTGGCCCATCACAAAAGAATTAGACGCGTGATGCGTGTCGGCCGAATCGATTCCATGCAAGATGCGCTGTTTCACATCCGCGCGATCATCCCCATTGGTGTCCTTCAAGAACAAAATATCCGGCGCTGAGGCAAGCAGAACACCGCCATTGTAAAATTCAAAACCTGTCGGATTGTGCAAACCCTCAGCGAAGACTTTGCAGACATCCGCACGCCCATCTTGGTTTGTGTCCTCCATGATAAGCAATTTGTCGTTCATTTCATCACCAGGTTTCCAGTGTGGGTAACTGGGCCAGACGGCAACCCACAATCGGCCTTGGGTATCAAAAGCCATTTGAACCGGGTTAACAAATTCGGGAAACATTTCCTCTGATGCAAAAAGATTGATTGCAAAGCCATCGAGCAACTTCATTTTGCTGATAGCTTCTTCGCCGGATAAAAACTGATGTTGCCCCTCGGGTCCGGACCCTGGTTTGTTGGAAACGACTGGGATGAACGGGGGGAGGTTCGAGTCGTCGGCTTCGATCAAACGATTTTGAACGGCCGCCCAAATCACAGCATCGCGATTGTCGGCCATTTGGATCAAGATTTCCAGTTCGCGGGTCATGACTTCGCGATTGGTTTGGCCTTCGACAAATCGCAAATCACCCCGACCGCCAAAAATGGAATATCCATCCGTCGCGCGATAGAATTCTCGCCAATAAAAGTTTTTATTTTGGATGGCTGCTCGAACGTCGGGTCGGCCCTCCAAATCGGCTTCGCCAAATAGTTGACGACAGATATAGTTGGCAGCCACACGGTTGCCCACACTGTTGAGGTGGATTCCATTGATCGTCAATGGTTCGTTGATGGACGCATACGCTCCGGCAGTGGACGTGAATAGATCTACGAAGGGCAGATTGTGGTGTTGCGCGACTTCTTTGATTGCTTGCGTGTAGCGTTCCAGATTCGCGTTGTTCGTTAAGCCGTCGGGCAGGTCCCGCACTTGGAGATCCTCATGAGCGATGGGCGCGATGAGGGCGATTCGGGGCGCTGATTCGCCATTGTACTTTTGCGTTTGCATGCGGGCAATTTCGGCAATGTACTTGGTTTTGAAAGCTTCGACTCCCTCGGGGCCGGCAAAGGATTCGTTGAAGCCGAACATCATCAGAACCACATCCGCTTTGATCCGTTGCAGGTGGTCATCTGGGCTGCCGAATCCACTGGAACGCAAACGGACATCCAGCGTGTCGGCGGAAAAGCCCAGGTTGCGAACCGAAAGTTTATGGTCGGGAAAACGCAGCTGTAAATTCATTTCCAACCAACCGTCGTGTTGCATGCGTTCGGCCAGCGTATTGCCTATGATAGCGATCCGGTCCCCAGGTTGCAGTTCCAGTTGATGGCTTTGGGCTACGGCCAGTGACGGGAGTGCCCCGACAAACAAGCAGCAAATCAATCGAAACAACGAGTTCCTCTGTTGACGATGAGACATCGAGATAGATTCCTGGAAATGCTGGATAAGAATAAACAAATGTCTATTTTAGACCGCCGACGCGCGTGTTCCTAGCAGCGGCAGGAAAATCTTTATGTTCTAGCAATTTCGTGTTGTTGGTGAGGATACGAATTGGCGGGAGTAGGGCTGGGGGCAAGTTCCAACTCATGGGCCTATGGTTTTCACTTTCAATCGTCTTCGCATTCACGGTAGAAGATAGGTTGAGCTCAACCGTTGAA
>JBGSIY010000090.1:0-3678 GCA_041742275.1 Pirellulaceae bacterium
GCGGCCAGGCTTAAAAGCTCAAAACCCGAAAGGTTGTTGGACGCAACAATGCGATTCGTCAGCACATCCATCCAACGGTTCTGTCGCAAAAAGTAAGCGTCCGTTGTCACGAAACTGACTTGATCAAACCGACTCACGACGGGCAGGGACGAATAGGTCTCCATCAGCGGGCGGACACTCTCGCTCACTTTCCAGTCATCGGCGACTTGGGAGGCGTCTTCTTTGGAATCTTCCAATTTCGTGACCCAACGGTTTAGACCACTCACGGTCTTTTCTTCAAATTCACGCAAATCAAAGGCTTGTTCACTACTGGCCAAGCCGATGGCCCGCTCGACATCGTTGATCTCAATCACATCGGATTGAGCATCGACTAAATCCAAAAAGGGATCCACCTCCGCTTGGCAACCACACATCGCCGGCAGCAGTGAAACAAATAGGAGGAATGCAAACAGCGATTGAAATCGGTACATGATGATGAATCGGTTGGATATTCAAATGGTTTATAAAATAGCTGCACGAATTTTCAATAGTTTAACCAATAATGACTTCATTTGGCTAAGGGGGACCATGTTCGGACCGTCACTCGGGGACTGATCTGGATCCGGGTGCGTTTCTAAAAACAAACCATCACACCCAGCTGCGACTGCCGCCGCCGCCAAAACAGCCACCATCTCTCGATCCCCGCCGGTCTTTCCCCCCGCTGCGCCGGGGTGTTGTACACTGTGCGTGGCATCAAATATGACCGGGCAATCCAGCCGCTGCATCTCGGGAATTGCACGCATGTCATTGACCAAACGGCCATATCCAAAAAACGTTCCGCGCTCCGTCAACAGGATTTGGGTTGCACCGGATTGTCGCAACTTGTCCGCCACATATTGCATGTCGCTGGGAGCCATAAATTGGCCCTTCTTCACATTCACGGCCGCTCCCGTTTTGGCGGCAGCGACCAATAGGTCGGTTTGCCGAGCCAAAAACGCCGGGATTTGCAGTAACCCACAAACTTCGGCTACACCCGCAGCCTGTTGCGTCTCATGAATGTCCGTCGTGACCGGCACGCCAAGTTGGGTCGAGATATCATCCAAGATCCGCAAACCCTCGTCGAACCCTATACCTCGATACGAACCTAAACTTGTTCGGTTCGCCTTGTCGAACGATGCCTTGAAAATAAACGGCATCTCCAGTTCCCGCGTCATCCCCGCCAACTCTTCAGCAATTCGCAACGTCAGATCTCGATTCTCAATCACGCAAGGACCACCGATCAAACCCAGCGGCTCCCCAGCTCCCAGTTTGCAAGTTTCGACAACGGCCGTTCGTTTGTTCATGTTCAAACCAATTTTCAAAGTTCTAAATTTGGCACTCTACTGCTTACCACTCATTTTTGCGTTCACCACGCACACGACTCAAACAAACTCCTTTAGCCAATCCCACCAAACCACAACCTACGGGACAAAGACGGATAAGTAGTTGGGCAAAACACGAACTTCGACCGGCAACTCTCCGCCTGGATCCCCATCGACCTGGAATGCAAGGGGAACCTCAGCAGAAATACGAATCGACTTGGCTTGGCGATGCTGGGCGCCTGACAACTTCCTTTGATACCTAAATAGAATTGCCAGAAAATACCCCATGCCTCGCCAAAATCCTCCTCGTTCAAAGGTGCAAACATCCAATACGCCATCCCTGCCACTGGCTTCGGGGGCGATTCGCAAACCAAGTGCGTACCGAGGTAGATTAAAGACAAAAGCCCATCGGGGTTGCGGCCCTAATTCTATGCCATCAACCGCAATTTTCAGAGCCGGGTATCGGTAGTTCCAAATCGCACTCCAAACCGCCGGCAAATAAGAACGTTTTTTGATATGCCCGGTGCGATTCTTGTGCGTGTCTGCCACGACTTGAGCGTCAAATCCACAACTCAACACGACAAAAAACAATTCCCCATTGGCCAAGGCCGCATCCAATTGGATTTGTTTCCCAAGGACAATCATGGATACCAACTGGTCGATATCCGCCGAAATCTTTAGATGCTTAGCAATCAGATTTTCGGTGCCCCACGGTAAAATTGCCAAACTGACGGAGCTTCCCAGCTCGTTGGCCAAAAACCGAACGGTTCCATCCCCCCCCGCACTGACGACCCCTCGCAACCGGTTTTCAGCCAACAGTTCCTTAACCCGACTCTTGATCCCGTCGATCTCGCTCTCGACATGCACTTCATATTTTGCCTGCTCTAACTTCGCAACCAAATCCAACAGCAGATCGCGACGGGAATGCCTCCCTGATCCTGGATTCCAGGCCACAATCACACCTTCGGCCCTTTGTGATTCGTTGCTGTGCATCAAAGGAATCTCGGTTTAAATCAGACTTAGGCGTCAAAAGGATCCTTCTGAGAGATTCCTTCCTCACAGCGTTTACCAGCAAAATTGATCACCCAGGTAGCGATTGTTCAATATTGCAACAAACGGCCATTCGTCGAACAGCTTAATTGAACGGATCACAGTTGGCCTCATTATTTTGCTGGGGCTCCCGTACCACAAACCCAGATTATATCACTGTTTTATGAAATTTCACAAGAATAAGTCAACTGGCACAAGTCATGCGTTAGGAATATTTCAACGAACCTTGACCCCAAGGTTCGGATAAGCCCGTGAGGTCGCTGGGCGTTTTGACTCAAGTGATTGCCTTGCCCCTGATCACTTGTTTCGCCAAAACGGTTTTGGCACGCCAAGCGACCTCGCCCAACGGGCTTTTTTTATTGTTCTGCCCAAGCTCAAACCGAATCGGTTTCTTTTAAATAATTTACTTTGACTCGTTGTTATGGGCCTGTTTTGCAAATCGCGTCCCGATCCAAGCCATAGGAATGTAAGCGGCAACAAGGTCCAGGACCTCAAACCAAAGCGGCGCCGGGATCATGAGGCAGGCCGCGATTCCTCCCATTAAAAAGACCACTCCGATCGCATAACCAATTATCGTTCGATGGCTCCTAGCGATCAAAACAGCACATACGACACCGGCCAACGTTCCCAATGCATGAGCCAGAAATGGGAATATAAAATGTTTCGCTTCAAACAAATGCATCGAAGCTGCGAGGCTCTCTGCGTTGCTCACATCGACGCCGGCAGGTGATGGGATCACATATGGGCTTAGCAGAATAAGCCCCATGTTTACAGCTCCTCCGACTACCAACCCCATAACAACCGCGATGGTGTTTCGAATGATGGTGCTCATACGTTGGCTCGCTTTCGTGATTTCATCGATTTATGGACGGTTCCAAAATTTCTGTCATTTTACCTGAACCCGTTATTCCTCGTTCGTCATTTTACGAAAATATTGCCCCTTTTCGTAAAACACAGCCAAAAAAAGTATTTTGGGTGGTTCAGCGGATGAGCGAGCTTCACTTTTTAGTTCTATAAATGGCCATCCGTGTGTTTCGGATTTTTTATGGTTATATTTATCCAAAAGACGGGTAAGTTTTTGTTCGTTTGTCGGATTAGTTTTGCTGCAATAATAGTGCTGCAATACTAGTATCGTGCAGCAACAACGAACGGGACATTTCTATCTCCATTCGCTTTAATGAAAATGAACTCATCAGGTGAGATCGTGAGTTTTGTTAGTCGTGTCGGCCACCTCGGGTGCATCTGGACGTCGAGTTACGTGCCTTAGTAATTGTCCGGAATTAAGTTC
>JBGSIY010000091.1:0-3265 GCA_041742275.1 Pirellulaceae bacterium
ATCCGAAAGTTAAAAAAACGGTGTCCCAATGAACACGAAAGCCCACCGGCATGGCCTCGGCCCCAATCTCAAGCGAACTTGTCCGCCAAAGTTCTCGGCAAAAATCCACTTGAGGTTCCGCTGCGAGCAAATTTGCCCGCGCTTGTGCGGACGCTGCCCATTCCCGAACCAGCATGGGTTGGCAATTCCCACACGTCTGTCTGGCAATATAACGTTTTTAATTTCCAGTTACATGACACGGAAACCGTTTATTTTTGGATTAACGCGATTTCTTCAGCTCTTCCAAAGCCGCATCGACAATTTTCAACTGTTCTGAATTTTGCTCGAGTCCTTCGCGAAACTTCTGCACGACCTCCTCGGGAGCCTTGCTGACAAAGGCAGCGTTGGACAGTTTCGCTTGAGTACCGGCAATCGCCCCTTTCAATCGGGCCTGTTCTTTTTCTAAACGTTCCAGTTCAGCGGCAACGTCAATTAGGCCCGTTAGGTCGACGATGATTTCCATTTCGGCCAAATTTAAATTGGCTGCCGGTTTAGGCGACTCAACCGAGGGTCCCGCATCGAGCATCTGAGCGGCGGCCATAGATTCAAAATAGACACGCACCCGATTGAGAAGGGCTGCGATTTTCGGTTCACATCGAACGACAAATTTGATTTCCTTACGCGGCGCCAAATTCTGTTTGGCACGAATTTCTCTGAGCGCGCCCAAAGCCGTTTCGAACAAACGAAATTGGACTTCGATTTCGGTCTGCTGCCAACTTGAATCCAACGCGGGCCACGACGCCACGATCAAATGTTCGCTACAGGCTTGCGGTTCGGGAAGGCCGCGTTGGGGCGCCACACTCCGCAACAACTGCCAAATTTCTTCGGTGACAAAAGGCATGATTGGGTGCAGCAGTCGCAACAATTGATCCAGGACAAAAGCTAACATCCGCTGAGCCTGGGGCCGCAAATCGTCGCTAGACAAACGTTCCTTCAGCATCTCCACATAAAAGCTGCAGAAATCTTGCCAACAAAAATCATACAACAATCGAGCGACCTCGTGAAACGAAAACTCATCCAAGCGTTGCGTCACCGCCGATGTCACTGTCGACAAACGACTGAGGATCCAACGATCTTCGATTGTGAGTTGCTCTAAATCAATTGTTCCCGGTTCATAGCCTTCCAGACGCATCAAGGCGAACCGCGCGGCATTCCATAGTTTGTTACTGAAATTCCGGGCGACTTCAAACCGCTCCGACATCACATACCCGCGTGGCAAGGCTAAGTCGCCGGGTTCCTTGGCCCACTGAGTCGAAAACGCTTGTTTGCACAGCGGGCATTCAACCCGCGGCAAGATTCGGTTCTTCTTCGTCTGTTCAAATGTACCCTGGCAATGAGGGCATTCAAATTGAACGGGCATCCGGACGTCCTGCGTTTCCGTGGTCAAATGTACCATGGCAAAACGAAGTGCATCGGCTCCAAATTTTTCGATTACATCCAGCGGGTCAATTCCGTTCCCCTTGGACTTCGACATCGTCTCACCAAATCCATCCAGAATTTTCGGATGAATAAAAACACGATCGAACGGGATTTGGCCGACATTGTTCAGTCCCATTAAAACCATCCGGGCAACCCAGAGTGTGATAATGTCCCGACTCGTGATCAGCGTATTAGTCGGGTAAAAATATTTGAGTTCCGGTGTTTGTTCGGGCCACCCCAACGTGCTGTGGGGCCACAATGCAGAACTGAACCAAGTATCCAACACATCCGGTTGCCGCACGAACCCTTGAGTCTCCAATGAGCTGATAATGGGATCGGCTTCGTCCTGCACACAAACATGGATAGTCGCGTAGGGCTGATTCAGCCTTGCTCGTTTTTCGTTGTCGGTCTCGTCGTTCAATTCAAATTGGATGGACACGCGAGTGGCGTCGAACGCGGCATTTTGTTGTATGTTGTTTGTCGCTTCTTCGGCTTCCAATTCCGTCATCACCTCTGCCGACCAAACTGGAATTTGATGCCCCCACCACAATTGGCGCGACACGGGCCAATCTCTTTTTTCAGCCAACCAATCGAGATAACCACGCTGGTAGCGGTGCGGAGTGATCGTCACTCTGCCATCGCTCACGGCATTCATGGCCGATTGAGCCAAGGTTTCCATACGCACAAACCATTGGTCGGCCAAAAAAGGTTCGATCGGCGTTTTGCTGCGATCCGACAGGGGCAATTCAATTTCCTTGTCTTCCACGCGCTCGAGCAGACCCGCCTCCTCCATGTCGGTTACAACCTGTTTTCGAGCCTCTCGCAAGGAGAGCCCCGCGTACGGCCCCGCCTCGCCATTCAACGTGCCGTCGGAGTTTAAAATATTGATCAGGGGTAGGCCGCAACGTTTACCGACTTCGTAGTCATTAGGATCATGTGCCGGTGTGATTTTTACGCAACCCGATCCCAACTCGGGTTTGGGCCAAGTATCAACAACCAAGGGGATCTCGCGATTCACCAATGGCAATCGCAAACGTCGACCATCTTGAGCCATTCGCGTGAACAATTGCAATGATGAGAGATAAGAACTTCGTCGCTCGCCAATCGCGGCGATGCCCGACTCGATTCCCGCTCGCTCTCCCGCCGACGCCTTGGCCAATCGCTCGGTTAACTCGCGTTCCAACTTGTCGAACGCACCGGCTGGGTCGGGGTGCACTGCCACCGCCGTGTCCCCCAGCATCGTTTCCGGTCTCGTGGTTGCCACGATAATAAATTCAGGTTCTCCGGGCTGAGGGTCAATCACAGGGTACTTCAAGTGCCAAAAATGCCCTTGGATCGTCTCGGAAAATACTTCGTCATCACTGACGGCCGTTTGCAAAAAAGTATCCCAATTCACCAGCCGCTTGCCACGGTAAATCGATTTTTGATTAAACAAATCGAAAAAGGTATGCCGCACCGCTCGTGCACATTGATCGTCCAAAGTGAAACGAGTCCGCGCCCAATCGCAGCTCGCGCCCATTTGCTGCAACTGACCCAAGATTCTTTTTTCGTATTCGGCCTTCCACTCCCAGATTCGTTGGACTAAGGCCTCGCGTCCCAGATCGTGCCGAGTCTTGTTCTCTTCCTCCTTCAGACGCCGCTCCACAACCGCTTGCGTCGCGATTCCAGCGTGATCCGTGCCTGGCATCCACAGGGCATTGAAGCCCTGCATTCGTTTGCAACGGATCAAAACATCTTGCAGCGTGTTATTCAGGGCGTGCCCCAGATGCAACGCCCCGGTGACGTTGGGAGGGGGAATGACGATCGC
>JBGSIY010000092.1:0-2701 GCA_041742275.1 Pirellulaceae bacterium
GGTCTCCGACGACGCACTGGCCAGTCTTCAACCCGGAGGAATGTTGGAGAAATTTGGGCCTTTTGAAGCGGTGCAATCGCATCAGTTGAGATCAACTTCGCGGCTGGAAAGTTTTATTAACTCTCCGATTCCCTTATTGAAATTAAGTGACGAAACTTTAGACGCTGTGTCGGTTAGGGGAACTCGAATTTCACCGATCGTAGTTCAGGACAACGTGCCTGTGATTTCGCGATATGTATCGGGATTTGGATTGGTTACGTTTGTGGGTTTGGAGCTCAACCAAGAACCCTTGTTGAGTTGGCCTGCGTCACCAGCGTTGCTCGATTCCTTATTAAACCCTGGACAAATGTCGAACGAACGGTCGGGGGATTCGGCAACGGTTGAAGCGTCCCGAAACGGGTACTTGGATTTGGCCGGCCAATTGCGGGTCCCGTTGGAACAATTTCGCTCAGTTGGATTTATTCCCTTCACCGCGATCGCGGTTTTAATTGTCGTCTTCTTATTGATGGTGGGTCCGGGAGATTATTGGTTGTTGCGATCCATGGGTCGGCGGATGCATTGGACATGGTTCACTTTTCCACTGGTCGTCTGCGGGTTCAGTGGAGTAGCCTATTGGTTAAACCAGATCGCGAAACCGAGTGAACGCCAAAGTAATCAGTTCGAGATTGTTGATATTGACTTGGAAACTCAGACGATACGTGGCCATATTTGGAGCAGTGTTTATAGTCCCGATTCATCCACTATCGATTTAAATTTGGAGGTGGTTCGCCCTGAAGTTTCTCGTTTATTGCATCACGAACTGTCATGGATGGGACAGCCGGGCGGTGGATTGGGTGGCATGCAAAATACGACGCCTGTTTTGACACTCGCCGACGGATACCGCAGCGAGCAGCGCGATGGCGAGATGCCCATGGCGATTGACCTGCAGGGCTTTCCTACTGCCGTGGCCTCAGTCCGAACTCTTGCCGGCAGGTGGTCGGGATCGATCGACATGGCCGTGCGCAGCCGATTGCGGATCATTCAACGGGTTGATCGCATCGAGGGAGATTTTTCGAATCCATTTGACTTTCCTTTGATTCGACCGCGGATTTTGTTTCGCGGATCGGTTTATTTCATCGAACGTGATTTGGCGCCGGGAGACACGATGGACTTGTTTTCGGAGGCCAAGGAGCTAACGGCCAAAAGATATATTACTCGCCGTGCTCGTGGTGAGAAGGAAGAATCGCAGAGCATGCCTTGGAACCAATCCGAAACCGACATGTCGAAAATTGGTGAGATGATCATGTTTCATAAGCTTTCCGGTGGCACAGCTTATACGGGACTCTCCAATCGTTATCTGGAAAATGTAGAGTTGACCGATTTGTTGCTTCCCAATCAAGCGATATTGGTCGCTGAAGTGCCGGTTTCCTTCACGCGACTGAACGTGAATGGCGAGGCGTTACCCACTGAAGCGTTGGATAAGAAAACGACCCTGATTCGAATATTGTTACCCGTGGAATTGATTAACGATTCCAAATGATTTTTTTCGATTGAGACGAACTAGGAACAACCGTGATCCGCATTGAAAATCTGACCAAAAAATATGGTGACATGTATGCCATCAAAGGCATCAATTTGAGTTTGGATCCAGGAGATCTGTTTGGTTTCATCGGACCCAACGGCGCTGGCAAGACGACGACGATGAGAATTGTCGCCACATTGTTGGAACCGTCGCATGGCGAGGCCTATGTTTGTGGGCATTCGATCTATAACAATCCCCGTGAGATTCGGCGATTGGTAGGATTCATGCCAGACTTTTTTGGTGTCTATGATGACATGAAAGTTATCGAGTACCTCGAGTTTTTTGCGGCTGCCTATCGCATCAATGGCGCAGAACGAAAGAAACGTTGCGATGAGTTGTTGGAGGTCGTCGATTTAGAGTTCAAGCGGTACGCGTTGGCCAATACTCTTTCTCGTGGCCAAACGCAGCGACTGGGATTGGCTCGAGTTTTGCTGCACGATCCTCAAGTGCTCCTCTTGGACGAGCCCCTGAGTGGCTTGGATCCACGAGCCCGGATCGAGATGAGGAATTTGTTGCGTCGATTGGGGAAGACGGGGAAGACGATCATCGTTTCCAGTCACATTCTCCCAGAATTGGCGGATATTTGTAATAAAGTGGGAATCATCGACCGTGGTCAAATGCAAGTTTCGGCAGAAGTCACGGATATTATTCGACAAGTGCGCGGCCGGACCATTTTGCATATTGGAGTCAGACAAGATTTAGATCGGGCGTTATCGTTGTTGGAATCCCAAGAGATGGTCGACATCGCGGCCCCTGGCGATGGTTTTATTACCTGCACCTTGGCCGAGGGGACCGAAGACTATTCGCCGTTGGCAACACTGTTGGTCCAGAGTGGATTTCATTTGACGATGCTACGCGAGGAAGAAATCAATCTGGAATCCGCGTTTATGGCACTCACCAAAGGCGTTGGGGCGAAAATTTAAGATCGCCAATATGAAGGTGCGCCCGCTAAAAATCGCGACGTGTCAAAGTTCAGCGGCCGAAGTTCACGGGGCGGAAACACACCGGTAACAGGCCCGGGCTTTAAGTCGTCACTCAAGTCACTTTCGGCGGGGAAATTGGCCTGATAGCGCTTGCTGGCAAAGCTGCTTTCGGTGCAGCGATTCGGTTAATTCATTTAATTCGATTTAATTAAACCGA
>JBGSIY010000093.1:0-2951 GCA_041742275.1 Pirellulaceae bacterium
TTATTTTGGGACCTATCGTGGGCAGCGGGACCTAAAAGTTAAATAAACTGTTTTCCAAGTTCAAAAATTTCAAATGTATTCAAGTCGAGATCGTTTTTCGAAAACAGTGCCATGAGGGCCGCCTTATGTATTTTCATTTTCAATCCGCCCACGCCCATTGCGCCGAAACAAATAATCCCCTGGTGTTCTTTCCCTTTATCGGACGCACTAATACCCGGGAGGCCCAAGGGGGGGACGGCATTGACATCGATCGCTAGTTTGAGCTGGTTGCCGGCTCGCGTCAGCCAGTCGTTGGGTAGGAACTCCACGCCAGCTGCGCCTGCGGCAAATAAAATATCTGCGGATTGAACCCTTTGCAGCAGATCTTCCGAAGAGCGGGATTCGATGGCTTCTAGCTCGGTATTTTCTCCTGCCAATTGCGGGAGCTTCTTCAACGACTCACAAGAGGCTTGGGCCCGAGCGAGGGAGCGCGACGTCAACGTGACCTTGGCACCCGCCGCTGCCGCCAGAGCAGCGATTCGGCTACCTACGGGACCCGTACCGCCGAGTACGATAACACGGCGCCCTGCCAATGGGGTCTGTTCCAAACAGCGCAAAACGGCGGCGGCGGCGGTGGTGTTGCACCCGTTGGGGTCGAACATCATCGAAACACGGAGGGGCCCGAAAAAAGCCTTTTGTGCCAGACGATAAATTTCGGAGGCTTGATCGACATTCGAGCCCCCAAAAAAAGCAGCTGTGTTGCGGAGCTCATCGGGGCCTCGTGTAAACATGGCGCCATGGATCAACCCGGTGATTTGGTCGGAGTTCACTTGGGAGTAGGCAAAGACGTGATCGATACCCGAATCCACGGCGACCACGCGATCAAAAGAACTCGCGTGCAAATCGACGTCGATCTGAAACAGAATTTTTTTTGTCACCTCAGATACCTTGTTGTACAACTGCGGTAGAAACAAAGGATACCGGGTGCTCTTCTATCACGGAACAACCTTAAATTTCCTCGTAGCATTCAAAATTTAAACCGGCACTTGGAATCTATCTTCGAATCTATTAGCCGTGGGGCACTAGCCCGCGGTTTATTCTGTCGAACCGGACGCTAGCGCGTTTCGGCTGATGATTCCGATCAGCTTGGGGATAGGATCTTAATTGAAATCGGCACGATTCGAATTGGCTATGAGCAATGAAATCGTTACGAAAATAAAAAAGCGAGCGACGTTAACCGACGTCGCTCGCCTCGATAAAATCGATTCGATGAATCGGCAGGGAACCATTAGAAACCGCGGAAGGGATGCACAGCAGCTTCGCGTCCGGCAATCATCTCGTCTGCCGATGGCTTGTTACCCATAGCATTGGCAATCGCCATTTTGGTGGCTTCGTAGTTGTAGTCGTAAATTTTCTTGTCGTCTTCCGCCGCTGGGTGAATGAAAACGCCGCATACGATCACGTACTCTTCCCCTTTGTCTTTGGGAATAACGCCTTCGGCCACGGAATCCGCCACGGCCTTGGCCACGCCCGCTTGAGCAGGGCCGAACATTTGCACGGCTTGTTTCATGCCCTTGATCGTGACCTTGGTGACCATAACCGTCGCTGGTTTGACAGCCAAATTCGGGGTCAAAACCGCCAATAAATTTGAGTGGCCTTCGCTTTGTGTGGACAGAGCATTGGCGAACGCGCTTCCCACAGGGCCGTCTTTGCTGCCGATGAGCAAGTCAATGTGTGCAATCTCGTTTCCATCTCCAGCTAGTGCCTCACCAACAAACATCGACATTTTCAAACTCCCGAAACTGAGGGTATCAAATAAACTGATTCCTGGCCTACAATTTGCCACATGGAATTGTCAAAATTTACCAAACTGAACGTCGCATGCCAACCACCAGTCTGATACTGCCGGTCTCTGAAGATCAAGAAATCGTCCTACTGGGCGTTTCCTGCCGATGGTTAGCCCAGAGTTTGCATGGGGCCGGATTTCGGTTGGTGGTGGCGGACTGGTTTAACGATGCCGATATCGCTGATTCGACAGTAAAGTTGCCTTTGCGGGGGAGTTTTAATGATGTCCTCAGCGCTTTAAACCCCTTTCGGGGGCTGCCCTTGCTGTTTGGTGGTGGATATGAAACGAATTTGGAACTGGCGAATCAATTGCGAGGAACTTTTTCGCTGATAAACATTGCTCCCGAACTTGTGGTGCCGCTGCGCGATCCATTTCAATTGGGTTCACTGTTGACAGAACATGGCTTTCGCATGCCGCCCAGCTATCAATCGGCATCCGACATGCCCCAATCACGGGAACCCCAGCAGCGTTGGTTAAAGAAATCGACTCAGTCGTCGGGAGGATATGGAATTGTTTTTTTAAAACGGGAAACACCATCCGATCTGGGTGGTTGTGTTGCGTGGGAATCGAACCAAAACTACCTTCAAGAATTTGTGGTCGGTCGACGTTGGAGTGCCGCTTATCTGGGCGGCCACCGTCAATGTCAGTTGCTGGGTGTCGCCGAGCAATTGCTCGGTATCAATGAATTTGGAGCGAAAAGTCCATTCCAGTACTGTGGAGCTCTATCAGGTTTTGCCGTGCCCGACGGCTTGCAGGAGCGACTACGCGGCCTGGGAGATGTTCTCCATACTCATGGACGTTGTCGCGGCTTGTTCGGCGTGGATTTTATCCATGATGACAACGATCAATTGTGGATCATTGAAGTGAATCCCCGGCCGACATCATCAATGGAGTTGATCGAACGTCTGAGAGGCGAGTCCCTAGTCCATCGGCACCTTGAATGTTTTGCCGAATCGCTCCCATTGCAAAAGCCTATTCGGCAACGATGCAGGGACGGTGCAGCCAGATTCGCTGGGCGAATTGATTTGGTCGAGAGACCGTTGGCCCGCGACAACGCTGGTGTTTTGGCCAAAGGCATACTGTACTGCCGTTCCTCACAGTCTCTGGACGTGAATGAACAGCGGAG
>JBGSIY010000094.1:0-10049 GCA_041742275.1 Pirellulaceae bacterium
GTTCGTCCCGTCAGCTGGATGGGAGTTCCCGGGGCCGCCTCCAGATCCGCTTTTTTACTGGGCCCTTCCACCAAGACCTCGACGGTCTGCCCCAAGAAGCGTTCGTTGTCTTCTTCGCTGATGGCATTTTGAATGGCCAGCAGTTCATTGTTGCGGCGTTTTTTTACTTCTTCTGGCACGTCATCGACCATGTTATCAGCTGCACGCGTACCGGGACGTTCGCTGTACTTAAAGATAAAACTGTTTTTGAACCGGCAACGCTTGACCAAGTCGATGGTCATTTGAAAATCTTCTTCGGTCTCTCCACAAAAACCGACAATAAAGTCGCTCGAGATCGAAGCCCGCTCTCCCAAAATTTCGTGAATACGATCCATCATCGCGTAGTAGTCTTCCACGGTATAACCGCGTTTCATTCTTTTGAGCACTTCGTTCGAGCCACTTTGGGCGGGCACATGCAAGTACGTCGAGACCTTGGGCAAATCCCGAATGGCTTCCAATAATTTATAGGTCATGTCTTTGGGATAATTCGTGACAAACTTGATCCTTTGAATGCCCTCAATCTCATGCAACATGGCCAATAGATCTGCCATGTCGGTTGTTCCTGATTCGTCTTTGTATCGATAACTATTGACGGTTTGCCCCAACAACGTGATTTCTTTGGTCCCTTGCTCGGCCAAGACTCGAGCTTCGGCCATGATTTGTGCCGGCGGTCGGCCCTGTTCAGGCCCCCTGGTCATGGGGACGATGCAATAAGTGCAAAATTTGTCGCAACCGATTTGAATTCGCAGATAAGCTTGAAACGGCGTGGGTCGCATCGAGGGATCACGGAGTGGATCAAACGTCTCGTGGCTACGGCGAATCTCGGAAGCGGCTCCATCGCGCCGCCCTAAACTCAACGCCGATTGTTGCTTGGCACCCTCCCGGGCTTTTTCGATCAAGTCGGGCACTTGCTGCAATTGACCCGGGCCCACAATCAGATCGACATAGGGAGCTCGCTGAAATATCAATCCTTGATCTTTTTGAGCCATGCAGCCCATGACACCAATGATTTTTTCTGGATGCTTCTGCTTGGTCACTCGCAAGCGACCCAAGGCCGAATAAATTTTATCCTCCGCATGCTGGCGAACGCTGCAGGTATTGAACAGAATTGTGTCGGCGTCGTGGGTATTGTCTGTCAATTCATATCCCCGCTGACGCAAGTCAGCAACGACCATTTCGCTGTCCAAAATATTCATCTGGCAGCCCACAGTCTCGATATACAACTTATGCCGGGGTTCGTTCGATAGAGTCATTTTTTACTAGGTTATCATCAGGGTCGTAGGATCGCTTTGTCGTTGCCAACGGCAGAATTCAGGCCCCGCTATTCTAGTCCAGACGGGCACTTTGTTCGAGAGCTAAATTTGAGACCCCTAGGAGCCAACATCCCTCATAAAGGCCTGGAGGCGACTGGATTCCTGATCGTTTTGCCGAAATTCAGTTTTTAGTACAGGTGGGATTCGCGTATACTTGGGGGATCGAAAACGCTATCTAAATCATCTTGAGGATTGTTATGAAGTCGCCCGTTCTCAATTGGATATTGGCCACAACTTGGGCCTTTTCATTGCCGTGCGCCTCGGCTCAAATTACCGGTTCAAAAAATAATGATCCCGCGGAAATCAACTCGCTGCGTCGGAACAATGCCTTAATCGACGACGCTCTGCGTTCCGGCATCGACCCCAAACAAATTCATGACCCGTCGATTTCGGCGCCAGCAGATCTGGAATTTCCAGAGTGGCTGGAACTCGAGTCGCGCCCCACGACGGGGACCCAAGGTTCGCTGATCACGAGAGAGTCAGCTGGAACACGCTGGCTCGTTCTTCAACAATTCGCTGCTGATCTAACCCTGTTTCGCACATTCACAATTGAAAATGGAGACACGCTGAAGGTCAAAGCCACACGGAATTTCAGCCGTGACGAAGCAAAATCGTTCTCGAGTATCTTTCCCCAGTTCGCCGAATACGCCGAAACCATCCCCGAAAAACAAGGGAACATCGAAATCGGCATCATTTTTAGCGCCAGCGTCAACTACGAATTTCGCGATCAGGACGATTTACGTCAACGTGCGCCTACTCTGTTTCGTGCCCTCGGCCCCTCGATGAGTACTGCGTTGGATCAACAACAGCGCCAAGAGGAAAGCAAACAGCGAATGCGACAAATCGTCAACGAGCGACTCCAAGAAATCCGCGACGCAGAAGCCGATGCAGAAAAAGCAAAAAGGAACGATAAATAGTTATCGGCAATTGGATTTCACCGTAATGTATCGAGGAGCGAAGTTTGTCGATGCTCCCATTTTCCGTTCGACCAACGTGGAACGGTGAGTCGGTCCGCCGGCACGCACGTTGTTACATACGCGAACACTGATTGGACCACGCGAAAAAATTGAAGGGAAGACCGTTAAGGGCCCGTGAAGGTTAACGGTTTTGTTGGAAGCAGCGGCAGTTCGCGGAATAGATGTAGCGACAAGCAACGAGAAATCGACATCCCGGCAGCGGATCAGGATTTTTCTTGCAGATCTCGCCCCTGAAGGCTTTAGCAACCATGAAAATACCCATCATCACGGGCGTCATCGAAAGACGGATCTTGGCAAACTTCCATGCTGATCCTGAGGTTGTTGCCCGCATCCTACCGAAACCCTTTCGCCCCCAACTGGTCAATGGACTAGCAATTGCCGGAATTTGTCTCATTCGTTTGCAGGGTATTCGCCCCCGTTTTCTTCCGATTCCACTGGGCCTAAGTTCCGAGAACGCTGCGCACCGGATTGCTGTGGAATGGGATGATGGCGGCCAACGACGACAGGGCGTGTACATTCCGCGTCGGGACACCAGCTCACGACTCAACACTTGGGCGGGCGGAACCTTGTTTCCCGGTGTTCACCATCTCGCCGCTTTTGAAGTAAACGACCAGAATGACCAGATATCCGTGGACGTGCGAAGCAACGATGGCACCATGAGAATTCACGTATCGGGCTCATTGGGAAGGGAACTCCCCGACTCCACCGTGTTTCAGAACCTTTCGGAAGCTTCGCAGTTTTTTGCGAACGGGTCGTTGGGATATTCTGCGACTCGGGAACAAGGACGCTATGACGGCCTGGAACTTTCGTGCAAGAATTGGCACGTCGACCCCCTCAACATCACAGAGGTCGAGTCCAGCTTCTTCGACGATAGGTCTCGGTTTCCGGCAGGAACGATTAGTTTCGATTGCGCGCTCTTGATGCGGAACATTCGGCATGAATGGCACGGAAAAAAAGACCTTTGCTGCCACGACGCCATTGAGGCCGTACAGATATAAGCTCGACGTCGGCAAAACAAAGGACGAATGTAGCCGATGCCTCTTTTGCAGTTGACGCAATCGAGAGGCTGTAGGCCGATTTTTGGCGCATAAGCCGTCTCACAAATGTCGTTTCCGGGACGAATGGCCACTCTACTTGCGCCGTTTGCTGTACGAGTGGCTGCCCTTGCGATATCATGGTTCAAAGTCATCAGCCTTGGCAAAGATTTCTTTTGCTTTACTAACTGCATGATCGCTGCAGGTATCGGGCTGCTGGTTTCAAGCTTCTCGTGCTTTCACGACTGTTATTTCGCTACGGGTATTTTATAGAGGAGTGGTTCGTATGACGTTCGAAAATCAAAAACCTTTGGGGTCGATCACTCGTTGGTTCTGCGTCGGTATCGCGTTATTGGGAACGAGTCTTACGGACTCGGTTTTTTCCCAGGACGGTCAGGGAGCGGTCGATAAGGCCGCGGAATCTGAGACGCAGACCGTGGATATTAGCGAGGCTGAGAAAGCGACGGGCGTGCGGTTGGCGAAAACATTTTTTGAAAAATGTATGGCGAATGAAGTGGACGAATTGTACGAAATGTTCGATGAGAGCCTTCAGGCTGAAGTTGACGTGGCGATGCTGAAGACATTTGCAGCAGCCATACGCAATCAACTAGGTAAACAACAAATAATGGGGACGCCGACATATCAGAACCTGGCTGATGATCCTAAATCATTCGGATTGGTAACCGATGCCATGTTTGAAAAAGGTCTGTGTCAACCTAGCTTTAGTTTCCAAGGGGAGAAGCTCGTTGGTTTCAACATTGACTCGGAACAGTTGAACGGTTGGTTCACGGGAGTCGATTCTGTTGATGAATACCGAGACCGAGGGTTGGCGTTTATCAAGGTCTTCATCGAGCAAAATGTGGAGCAAGCGTTCAATATGGTTCACCCCGTTTTACAAGAAGATTTAGTGGATGGCAAACTTGCAGCAATGATTCAGGCGGTCACGGAGAGATTGGGACCGGTCAAATCTGTGGAGTTTGCACGACCGCTTCAAGAAATCAATGACGACTACCAAAAACTATATTTGTACTACACGGTGGTGGGGGAAAATGAGACCATGCAGGCCGAACTGACCTTTCAGTTCGCAGGAATGAAAGGTCATTTTGTCGGATTCACTTTCAAGTAGCTCACAAATAGCTTCAACGTGATTCGACTTTTTATCATTACACATAGGGACAGGAAAAAAACATGGATGCCAAAACAGCGATTCGTATCAACTTGGATATGGGACAACTCATTTCGTTAGGCTATCTCGACGATCTGAGTGACCAAGAGATGATGCATCGTCCGGCTCCCGCAGCGAATCACATTAAGTGGCAGATCGGACATTTGGTTGCCAATGAACATGGGATGTTAGAGGCTTGCCTGCCCGGGAGCATGCCACCGCTCCCCGCCGGATTCGCAGAAAAATATACGAAAGAAAGTGCCAGCTCGGACAACCCGAATGACTTCCACTCCAAAGCCGAGTTGTTGGAGGAATATAAACGTCAGCGAACGGCACTCGAGCGTCAGCTGGCGAATCTCGATGATTCCGATCTGGATGCAGCAGCTCCCGAATCCATGAGAAGTTACGCGCCGACCCTGGGTGCCGTGTTTTCCATGCAAGGAACTCATTGGATGATGCATGCTGGGCAGTGGGCCGTCATTCGACGACAGTTGGGTCGTGCCCCTCAGTTCTGAGGAAAAAAATCTAAAAATCGGTTTGTTTTTCGTTGGACAATTCGAATTTCGTCCTATGGTTTATCAGCCATTCCTTGGCTGCGACTTTTTTGACGTAACTTCTTAGCTCTTCCACCATAGCCGCTGCGAGTTGTATCGCATGTGACAGCCTGTTGCTTTTTGGCAACACGGGTTGCCATTGCGAAACTCGTCATTTACTCCCGCGTTGCCTGATCGCCCAATTTTCAGGTAGCCGCCGTGAGCAAATGAATGTCGTGTTTTGACCCAAACATTCTGAAGAAGAGCTATTGAAATGAGCCATCACTCACCCAAGCCCACGATCGTTGCGCGCTTGCAAGAATTTTCTATCCCGCTTATGACGGGAGTTATTGTGGCCTTGGTTTGTGCCAATACGAATCAACACCTTTACCACAGCCTGGTGCATGAGCCATTGCACAATGCAGTCTATTCACTGTTCGCCAGTGAGACCACTGCCACCAACGCAGGTTTGCCATCGGTCGTAGCACAGGCGGAAGCCGGTCACAGCGCCCATGCGGAAGGCGAGATCGCTCATCATGATGAGCATGAAGGGGGTCATAGCATTTTTTCCATGGCCTTTATTATTAATGATATTTTTATGGTGTTTTTCTTTGGGATCGCTGCCAAAGAAATTACCGAGGCCTGTTTGCCAGGTGGGGCGCTGAATCCGCCCAGCAAGGCGATCAACCCGCTTATGGCAACCCTGGGCGGAGTCTTGGGGCCGATTGGTACTTTTTTGATGCTCAATGCTTGCTTTGGCAATCCGGAATGGACCAAAGGTTGGGGGATTCCCACGGCGACGGATATTGCCCTGGCATGGCTTGTCGCGCGGATCATGTTTGGCAAGGGGCATCCGGCGATCAGTTTCCTATTACTTCTGGCGATCGCCGACGACGCCATCGGATTGGGAATTATCGCATTTGCCTATCCGGACCCACTGCATCCCGTCGAATGGTTTCAAACAGCTTGGATTCTCCCCGGCATCGTTTTAGCAGCAACGATGAGAAAGCTGGGCGTTCAGGCTTGGTTGCCCTACGTTGCTCTATGTGGTGGATTGTGTTGGTGGGGTCTATATTCTGCACATCTGCATCCGGCCTTGGCCCTAGTGTTTGTAGTGCCATTTATTCCCGGCCCCAAACGTGACATGGGTCTTTACCAAGACGCAGTGCATTCGGCGAAGGCCAGTCCCCTGGAGAAATTTGAACATGATACAAAATTAGCCGTCGACTTTGGCTTGTTCTTTTTCGCTTTCGCCAATGCAGGAGTTTCTCTTTCGGGCGTTAACAACTTGACTTGGATCGTTTTGGCCTCCCTGATTATCGGCAAGACAACGGGTATTACCTTATTCTCATTGGCCGGAGCGAGAATGGGCTTTCCACTCCCCGATGGCCTGGGACTGCGACATCTGGTGGTCATCGGCAGCATTGCCGGACTCGGTCTGACAGTGGCGTTATTCGTCAGTAACCAAGCTTTTGCCGAACCCGCAGCCCAGGGTGCCGCGAAAATGGGAGCTCTTCTGAGCGTAGTTGCTGCCGGTGTCGCCTATGGAATGGCTCAGCTATTTGGAATGCCGCTGAAAGTCCCCGCTCTCTCTTGGGCTCGGCTGCGGCAGATGTTGCCCAACACTAAAAGCGTTACCTCATAACTCATAATTTTTAGAATCTTTTAAATTCCTTTTTCGCAGACCCAAGTGTTGTTAACAGCACTTGGGTTTTTATATTGGATTATCCTAGTAAACCCATCCTTTTGGCCGCGAGCAGTCGACAACTTGCGGTCGCTCATCGTGTTTATTTGGGCAACGCAATCCGCTGTTTACTACTTTCGTGTATCACGAAAATGGGGTGCTTGAGATAGGGTAAACAAAACGATTTCTTCGCCAGTGATGACGCTGATATCATGATGCAAACTAACGACGGTAACTCCCGTGTTGGCGACGACCAACTTTTCGAGCATCGGTCGCGCCGTCTCAATGAGTTGCGTTCGCACTTGCTTTAATAGATCGCGCCCTTTGTCCGGGGGAAGGGTTCTCACTAGCTGTTGTTCCGCCGCGGTCAAAACACCCTGGAGCCTAACCAGGAGCAGATCGCCGACCAAATGCGAGTGTATTTGCTTGGGACCTCTTCCCATATACTCTTGTTCGAACAGGGTGACCCCATGTCTAATTGCAGCTTCGATTTCACCTTGGGTTTTCATGTCGCGATTGTCGTTCGTTTCATATCCTGCAACTGATTTAAGCCTCGTTACGGTGCGAGGTCTTGGGATTCAGTTTGAAGTGTCCAGCCAGATGATAAACGGCAAAAGGCTGCGGTGCCATAGTCCGTTTGACTTTCTCGACCCCGTTGATAACATTCATCCGCGGTGAAAGTCGCGACAAAGTCCCAATGCGGGCAGCGTTTCAATGCGGGCAGCGTCTTGCAATTTACCCGATTTGGCATTGTCTGATCTGTGGACCCGTTTTTTACTCTTTCCAAAACTGTTTTACGCTTTACTCTTTCCCACGCTTTACTCTTTCCCACGTTTTACTCTTTCCCACTTAGTGACATTTGATTACTGAGTTTGAAAGACTCCACTCGGATGACTTAGCAAATCGCAGACCCAAACAATGGGGAGGCGACGTGAACAGTAAGCCGACATGCTGATTGCCCTTGAGTGCAACAGCCTGTCGGCTTTTTTTGGAAAATGCTTTTTTTATATATGCACTTTTGGTATTCGGTAGCTTGCAAAAAGCTCAGGCAATGCAAACTACAGTCATTGATCACTCCCATTGCCACCCTGGTTTGCCACCCTGGTTTCCTGGCACACTATGTATCCCTTAGATGATGTATCCCTTAGATGATGTATCACTCAGATGATGAAAATGTGCCTAAAAAATGATTCGATGAACCTCTTTTCAGAAAGTATTCTGGTTAGCGCCGCAGGGCCCGTTAGATCTTGATCGTGGTTACTAAAACTTTTATCCGCTGTACTGGAAAATGAAATGCTTTCGACCATTCTTATTATTGTGCTCCTGCTTATGCTTTTAGGGGCGATTCCTCGTTGGAACCATAGCCGAAACTGGGGTTACGCCCCAAGTGGCGGCCTGGGGTTGATCTTGATCATTTTGGTGATTCTGCTGTTGCTGGGACGCATTTAGATACAGACTTTCGCGACCAGAACGGTGGCCTCAGAAAAACGAATCAGGCGGGAAATTGCGCGACGATGGCGTCGCCTGCGGCGAGTTCGTGCGACCGGCCAACTCCGGGAATTCAACAGATTCGCAACAAAGGTGAATGCCGTTAATCAAATGATCCCAGAAAAATGCTATCGGTTTTGGATTCGCCTTGGCAGGCCTCGATACATTTGATATTGCAACTCTGTTTCGTTCGTTCCCTCGTGCACTTCAACTAGCTGATATGCCTGATTGGCGAGTGCATGGTGGCGGGCGAATAGATTGGGATCGCAAGGATGCATTCAGCCATTAAACCCTTGAACGCCTTAACTGGTCTGCGATTTGTCGCAGCCACAGCAGTTGTGGTCCATCATGCGCACGGGCGATTCGGTGTTCCCGTAATCCAATTTCCGCTGGGGAGTCTGGCGGTCTCTTTTTTCTTCGTCTTGTCTGGATTTATTTTAGCCTACGTTTATCACGATCGACTTCAGGTCCATGGAGCGGTGCAGCGATTCTGGGTAACCCGATTCGCTCGAATCTGGCCACTGCACTTTTTTTGCTTTCTCATCAGTTTATTGCTGATTCGAGGTACAACGCAGTACACCCAGACACTAGAGGGATGGGGGCAGTTAATTGCGAATGTCGCATTAATGCAGGCTTGGGTCCCCCGCTATGATTGGGCTTTTTCGGTAAACGGTGTGAGCTGGAGCATTTCTAATGAGATGTTCTTTTATGCGATGTTCCCGCTGTTACTATGGGGTGGTAGCAAGTTCTTCTGGCGGAAGTATGTGGGGTTAGCCACCACGACGGTGATCAGTTTACTAGTCCTGCATTTTTGTTTCAAATTCGGTTACCGCGCTGACTGGTTCAACTATGTGACGTTTGTGCACATAAATCCCGGTATGCGGCTACTGGAGTTTGCTACCGGTATGGGTGTAGGCTTGTGCTTTGTCCGCGTCGAGAAGGTGCAGAAACGTGGCGGTGGGATAACAGATTTATTATTGGAAGCATCGGCGATCGGTTTGTTCGCGTTGACTTGCTGGCTGATTCGCTGCGGTGTGGTTAATCAGTGGTTGATCGGCCAAGGGGCAAATACCGACGTAACCGGAACATGGTTTCGCATTTCGGCCCCAGCGATCGTGTTCGCTTGGGTTGTGTTCGTTTTTGCACGTTCAAGCGGCCCCGTAGCTTGGTTCCTCTCGTTGAGGCCATTGGTTTTTTTGGGTGAGATTAGTTTTTCCCTGTACATGATTCATCACATCGTCATTATGTTTCTAGCAAGAAGCTACCCAGGCCCATCCGCAGCGAACCCGTGGATGTTGCTGGCGGTTATCATGGGAATTTCGATAGCGATTTCGGCGCTGCTATATCGCTTCTTGGAACTACCGTGTCGGGATTGGATCATCAGCTGGTATGAAGGTCGTTTTCGGCAAGGGACGATCGACTTGTTTGTGGGGACCTGGCGAAGTCTATCATCCCCGAACACGATGATTTCTGGTTTAGCTACCGTGGCCTTGGGGCTGATGCTGCATCTCAATTGCCAGACATCTAATTCGGCCTTCGCCTCAAACATAATGGAGATCATGGCTCATTCTGATTTGGCAAGCGGTCCGATTGAGTTTGGAAAAGACATTACATTGTATGGAGCTCAGAGCGAGTTTACAGAACAGGGTTTGCGATTGAAAACCGTCTGGCGCGGAGGGACACCGTCCAGTCGTTTACGTTTCTTGCACATATGTGATGACAATGACGAGATCTTACGTCACGCCCGGCAGCCCATGTCCAGCCGAAAACTAAGAGACGCTAATGAAGTATGGGTCGACGAAATCTTGATTCCATT
>JBGSIY010000095.1:0-2488 GCA_041742275.1 Pirellulaceae bacterium
CGCGCCAGCCGCATGATTGGTATTTTTTTGGTCCGTGTTATTGTTTGTGACGTCTTATTTTAGCGATTCGAGTTGCCTTCTCCGCCAGGGAACCTAAATTTTTTATCAAACTGTGTTTATTTAGGATGCCAACGCCCCGAAGACGTCATTGTCGCTGACTTGGTTGTAGCGTAACGCCCAGACGGGTGCTTGGGTTCCCCCACAAAAAATTTAGAAAGTTCGCAGCGGCTACGCCATTGAACCGCGGTTTCCGGGCCCAACGGCTGGTTCTTCTAGTTTTGCTGGAGGGACGCCAACCGACGGTTTTGCGATCTTTGGTTAATCCTCAAAATCATTTTCATCTCTTTTTTTAGTTCCAGACATTTTAATCCGTACAACGTCTTTTTTTGGTGATTTGCGGAGATTACAATGTTTAGGTTGAGAGGGATGCGTTTGTCGTAGTTCATTTCCTGCAATCCACAATAAGAGTGCAAAAGATGCTATTGAAGTCAATTTTTAGACGACGAGTTGCATGGGCAATTCTATTTTTTTTCTGCTGCAATATCCAATCGGGGTGGGGACAAACGCTAAACGACGATTGGATCAACGAGGTTAAGTGGCGGTCTATCGGGCCAGCTAATATGGGAGGCCGTATCACGGGCATCGCCGTTAACCCCAAAGACACAACTACGTGGTGGGCGGCCAGTGCGTCTGGAGGACTCGCCAAAACCGAAAACAATGGTATCGATTTTGAACACCAATTTCACGATCAAGCCACGGTTTCCATTGGCGATGTTCAGGTCTCGGCATCGGATCCCAATATCGTATGGGTCGGTACGGGAGAGGCCAATCCACGAAACAGCGTTTCGTATGGCGACGGAGTTTACAAGTCCGTTGATGGTGGCAAAACCTGGAAGAACATGGGGCTGAAAAAGACGTTTCAAACCGGTCGCATTTCGATCCATCCGACCAATCCTGACATTGTTTATGTCGGCTCGCTCGGACGCCTTTGGGGTCCCAACGAAGATCGTGGTTTGTTTAAAACGGAAGACGGCGGAGCGACCTGGGAGAAGGTCCTGTATATCGATGACAAGACCGGTGTGATCGATGTAAAAATGAATCCCAAAAATCCCGACGAATTGATCATCGCAACTTATGAGCGATTGCGAGACAACACAGACGGAAACGATCCGATCAAACGTTATGGGGACGGCTCAGGAATTTACCGCACACGCGACGCGGGCAAGACGTTCGAACGATTGACCCAGGGCCTTCCAACTTGCAAGCTAGGCCGGATTGGTCTCGATTATTATGCCAAAAATCCCAGCTACATTTACGCGATTGTCGAATCCGAAAAAATCGCCCAAGAACCCGAAAATGCCGGTTTTGTTGGGGTCCGAACGGAACAAGCCGATGTGGGTTCTCGCATTACCAGTGTGACTCGAAATAGCCCGGCCGAAGCAGCTGGATTAAAAGAAGGCGATATCGTTCTGGAAGTTGACGGCAAACTGGTTCCTACTTTCGAACTCTTGGACAATGAGATGCGCCGCCGAATGGCTGGCGAGAAAATGAAGCTGTTGATCTCGCGGAATCGCGAAATTGAAACTCTTGAAGTGACCCTTTCCAAAGCCAACGAAGGGAATCGACGCCGCCAAAGCCCGTTCAATGGGACGTTGGGGGGCCAAATTGAAAATCGCCAAGACCAACAGGGGCCCGAGGGCTTCCAGTACGGTGGCATTTACATGTCAAAAGACGGCGGTGATAGTTGGACCAGAATCAATTCTCTGAATCCACGCCCCATGTACTACAGTCAAATTCGCGTTGACCCATCAAACAACAAAAACATCTACGTCCTCGGCACCTCTCTTTACCGCTCTTTCGATGGCGGAAACGTATTTAAAGGTGATGGAGGCAGCGACGGAATTCACGTGGACCACCATGCGATGTGGATCGACCCAGCTAACCCCAAACACATGATTTTGGGAAATGACGGTGGGATCCATGTTACTTATGATCAAATGGCCAACTGGGATCACCTGAATCATGTGGTCTTTAGTCAGTTCTATCACGTCGGTGTTGACACGACTCCGAATTACAAAGTCTACGGAGGCTTGCAAGACAATGGCAGTTGGGGAGGACCCAACCGCTCCGGTCACGACTCGGGCACCGTCAACACGGATTGGTTCAGCGTAGGCGGAGGTGACGGTTTCATAACATTGGTGGACCCCACCGATCCCGATCAAATTTATTGGGAAAGTCAGAACGGCGGCATGGGCCGCATTAATTTGCGAACGGGCGAACGCGGTTTTATTCGCCCGCAGCCTCCACGTGGCACTTCCTATCGATTCAACTGGAAAACGCCTTTTATCCTCTCTCCTCACAACCCTGATATTTTTTATGCCGGAGGAAATTACGTTTTCCGCTCGGTCAGCAAGGGTGATCGAATCGAAGCGATCTCACAAGAAATCACCAATTCGGACAGCGGAATGGCGAGTGCGATCACCGAATC
>JBGSIY010000096.1:0-4240 GCA_041742275.1 Pirellulaceae bacterium
TTTATCCTGTAGTTTTGCGAGAACTGACGCCGGCTTAAAATTTCTTGAAAATCCGGTATCACCACAATCAACTTTGGGTTGAAATCTCAGTTGGGGACCGACGGCAACGTCGGTTTTTCCGTAAACGGTGACGCCTCAATCCGACGTGGGGCATTAACTGTGGTTTTGCGAACACGGACCGGGGAACCGCGGCTAACGCCGTTGGGCCTTTTTACGGGGCCAGTGCAAGAAGATCAATTCGACGCGCGATGGATCCTGGTTTTTCTTTTAGCGTTGCGGTGTTGAACGAGCTATAATGAAAGTGGCTATCTTTGATGCTGATTTCGGTATCTGGGAGTGAGCCACTTTTTTTACAACGTTTTTCGATGGTTCTGGCAATAATGTTATACCCGTTTTTTACAAGTCGCCCTGTCGTTGTCTCATTTTTCGTGGTGGGCTCGGTGTGGGGCTCGTGGACGAGTTGCTGTAACGCTGCTCTCGGCGGTGTTTCTGTGAGGGGCTCTGCGATGGGGTCTGGGTTGGGCTGCTTGAGCGCTGTCAATCCTCAGGAGACGAAAGAGGACAAACAAGACCCAGAAACTGCGCCGCAAGCGACAGCCGAAAATCCCCTTGTGGAAACCGTGGCTACGGAGCTCGCGAATCCGAGTGGTTTAGCAATACAACCCGAAACGGAAACGCTCTTCATCGCCGATAGTGGTAACAATAAGATCATTCGGATCGTCGGGGGCAAACCCGAAGATGTCGTGACTGGGTTCCCGGTGGGGATTTTAAGTTCATCGAATGGTGGCACCGGAGGGCCGTTGGGATTGGCGTTTGTCAACAAAAACACAATGATCGTCGGCGGAGCCAGTGGCGCAGCCGTGTCGGGGCGTCTGTATGTTTTTAATATTGGCGAACCAGGGAGCGCCGCGGTGGAAGCGTCGCAGGCCGCGCAATCGCTCGAAATCGAGACTTATGAAACGCAACCGGCACTCGGTAGCTACTACGGAATCTGTGTAACGCCTGCGGGTGTGATAGTGACGACAGAAGGTGACGAAGCCCAAGGCTGGGTTGCCAAAGCCTCGGTCACAGGAAACCAGTTGAAGGATCTCGCGCGATTTGTGGCTACCGTTAAAGACGGAAACACCTCCCATCCGCGGGCTCTTGCCCTGAGCCCCGAAGGCTATTTGGCAATTGGAAACTCGGGCGAGGAAGGCGAAACCCCCGATAGTGTCCTTGCTTTTTACGATCAAGACGGCGCGTTCTTGGATCGGTTCCCGTTGGGACTGCGTGATGTCGTCGGAATGGCCTACAGCTCCTCTCGTAAACGCTTATTTGTTGTCGACAGAAGCGTGGCTGACCCCGGCGAAGGCGGTTTGTTTAAAATCATTGCGTCACCCAATGCGGAATCACGGTGCACGGCGCAACTGATCCAGAAACTCCACCTTCCCACAGCGCTCGTCTTCGATTCCCAAGGCAATCTGTATGTGGCTCAGGCATCTACGGCAGAAGCGGAAGCGGGTGTGCCCTCGGGCTCGGTCATCAAAATCATCGGATTGGATCTTCCCCCGAAACCCACGACGGACGACTCCACGAAACCCCAGGATAATGTGAAAGAGGGCTCGGAAGGATAAAGCCAATGGCAATACGAATTCGATGTCTTCGATAAATTTTGAGACGGCCTCGTCGCGGAGAAACAACACCCGAGATTGTTTCGTCGCCTCAGCGTGTCAATGGAAACGAACTTTTTGTTGGTGTTCGCCAAGGTTTAAGGGAGCGAATTATTTTCACAGCTTTTGTCTTTTTGAATTATTAGCTAGTTTAAATTATAAAAGGTGAAAAAACCCGCCGCATTCACTACCGAGGGGAAGTATAAATGTCTACGAGAAACAGCACAGCGGGCACGTTGGCAGGATTTTCGATCGAGTGTTCGACATCAGCCGAATAATGGGCCGAGTCACCTTTCCTCAGCAAAGCTTCTTCGTTTCCACTGCGAACCCTAACGGACCCTTTGACAATCGTCAAAAACTCTCGCGTCCCTTCAAAATGGGGGGCGCTTTTCATTATTTGTTGTGGGTACAGAATCACTTCGTAAAACTCAACATCTTTCTCTAGGTTCAAGGGGCTGAGTGTGCGAATGCGACCAATTTGGTCTTCGCGATAAATCGAATCAACATCCGAACAACGAATCACATCAATTTTGGGAATGGCAAAGGCCCCTTCGACTAGGTCGCCGAGGGACATCTCGAACGCCTGAGCGATTTTAAACGCGACGGCCAACGTTGGATTGGCGCCCCCCCGTTCGACTTGACTCAACATCGATCGGCTAACACCGCTCAGAGTGGCCAATTGTTCCAATGTCCAGCCCTTTTTTTGCCGCAGTTCACGAATCTTGGCACTGACGTACTGGTGCAGCGGTTCGACCGAGCCGGTAAAATCAGAATTGGGTGAATCGGGTTGTTTGGTGGGAGTCGCCACGCTGATTCCTTGTGATAAAATCGTAGGAATTATTCCGGGTACCTTGTTTTCACAACGAGGACTATCTACGATATTGGAAATGTTTCCAGTATAACAAACACCGCTCAGAAAACACTATCGCCCCAAAAATATCTTGAAATCGGAAAATAAAGCAGTGTAAGGACAAAACAGCCTGTTTTCTGTAGTCTCTGCAACGGTTGCAAGGTTAACCTTTTTTCCACACGTTAACATTTTTTCCATACATGGAATCGACCACACTATGACAACGGTCAGTGCCACACCAACAAAATCATTGCCCACGACCATGCCCGCATTAAAAAAAATGGAGTCGGCCCCTGGTTTAACTTTTTGCAGTTCCGTCGAGCTTCCCAAAATGGGACCCCGCGATGTCCTGATCCGCGTGACTCATGCAGGTATTTGCGGAACCGATCGTCACATTTACGAATGGGATAAATGGAGCCAAAACAGAATCCCTATCGGTATCACAACAGGACATGAATTTTGCGGAAAAATTGTGCGGACTGGTCCAGCAGTGACTCGCGTTCATGTCGGCGATCGGGTTAGTGCCGAAGGGCATATTGGTTGTGGCAAATGTGAGGCTTGCCGTACGGGGAACGCTCACATCTGTGATGCCGTCGAGATTTTTGGAATTGATTGTGATGGTTGTTTTGCCACGTATCACAAAGTCCCCGAGGAAAACGTATGGACAGTGAACGAAAAGATCCGCGATGAAGTAGCGGCGATTTTTGATCCTCTGGGTAACGCCGTCCATACAGTCATGACAGCGGGTGTCAGTGGCAAATCGGTGTTGATCACGGGCGTAGGCATTATCGGTTTAATGGCCGTGACGGTGGCCAAGGCCGCGGGAGCCTCACGCATTCTCGCCACCGATGTCGATCCCAAACGTTTGCAATTGGCCAAAGAACTGGGAGCCGACGAAGTCTATAGCGGACGTGAACCCTGGGTAGCCGCAGCCAAACAGGCGACGTGGGGGCGAGGACCTCAAGTCCTATTGGAAATGAGTGGACACCCGCAGGCGATTCGTGATGGCTTTAGCGCGTTGCAGCCCGGAGGTACAGCCGCTCTACTCGGAATCCCACCTGATGATATCACTTTGGATTTGTCGAACGCGATCATTTTCAAAGGGGCCACGGTCCACGGAATCAATGGTCGCCGCATGTTTGAAACTTGGTATCAAATGGAACGCTTTGTATTGTCGGGCCGATTGAATCTCGATCCTATTATCACCCATGTCATCGACATGCAGGACTTCGAATCCGGATTCCGGATGATGCAAACCGGTGAAGCGATCAAAGTTGTCATGAAAATCCCCGAGTAGAAAAGTGAAACTCGTGGGCTTTGGATTAAAAATGGCCCAATATCCACAAGGTCTTCAGGTCAGGGGGACTCGGCGCGCCTAGCGCCAAACCAGCTGACAGGCGGCCTCTCATCTAGGCTCGACTCACATGGCGTGCACTTCTTTTTCCTTGCTAGCCGTTCAACGGGGCACATCCGCACGATAGTCGTTCGCGTCAAAAGTAGCTTGTTCGATTTCACAACATCGATCGAACAATCAGGCCTTGGGGAGGCGTTTAAAGACTTTACAATCAACGCCTGCGGTGCCTGACGCCACAGGGAAACGCAATCTACTCTTGTTTTGACTGTTGGACTAAATACTGCACAGTTAAAACGCCCGGACAAAATCTCCAACCTTCGCAAATCCCCAGTGTTTTCGAAAACGATAGCACGGATAGTCTTTGTAATCGGTTTTTCTTGCCTTTTT
>JBGSIY010000097.1:0-3827 GCA_041742275.1 Pirellulaceae bacterium
ATGATCGAAAAATAGTTTTCGACAGCAAAATCTAAACTATCGACTGATAATGCGAAAGGCAGATTGCGATAGCGACACAACGCGCGAACTTGGAGCAACAAGTCGCGAGGGTGACAATTCCGAAACGGACGATTTTTGGGGACGTAATGGGTTTCAATCAAGTATTGCAACAGATCGGCCCGAAACTCAAACCCGACAACCTTGCACATGATTTGAAACAGCTTCTCAAAATCCGCGCGACTCGGATTGGGAACTTCGATTTTGTAAGGAATCCGACGTAAAAACGCATCGTCGACGAGATCTTTTGGTTCCAAGTTCGTGGAAAAAATGACAAGCTGGTCGAAAGGAACTTGAACTTTTTTACCTCCCGACGTATTCAAATAATCGTAGCGTTTTTCCAGAGGCACGATCCATCGGTTAAGCAATTCATCAACGGTACATTGCTGGCGACCGAAGTCATCAATGACAAGCGTTCCGCAATTGCTCTTCATTTGCACAGGAGCTTCGCTGACGCCGGACACCGGGTTGTACTGGATCTCTAAATGCTCCAACTTTAATTCCCCGCCGACCACAATCGTCGGACGTTTGATTCGAACCCATCGTTGATCGATGGTGTCATCATTCAGATATCCAGAATTGGCTTCCAACGGAGCCTCTTCATGATTCATAGGATCGAAGAGACGAACAATGTCGCGGTCAATTTGAATCGCTCGAGGTACCCAAATATATTTCCCAAAGGAACTGGTGACACGTTCGGCAATACTTGTTTTACCGTTTCCGGGGTAACCAAACAAAAACATGCCGCGGCCACTATTTACGGCCGGCCCCAGTTTTCTCAAAAGATCCGGATTAATTAGTAGGTCGCTGAAGGCCCGTTTCAAGTCTTCTTCTGTTGGATTTTGGTTGTTAATCGTTTGACATCTTACGCTCTCCACGTAGCTCTCGAAATCCACGGGAGCGGCACCAAAATAAGAACAGCTATCCGAATACCGCTTGGCTCGCTCGCGACCGGTATCTGAAAGTTTGCAAATGTAATCATTCGCATGCGACTGACCGATATAGGCCACCAGTTGTTCGTGCTTCATCCGTGTCACGACCGACTCGATCATCCCGAACGGCAATTTTACTTGATTGCTAATCCCCCGAATTGTCGCCTCTCCGCGAGCCAATAAAAACTTAGAAACCAGCTCTTCCAACAGCGTTTCATTAATGCCAGCCTCAGTGACATTCCGTGGAGCAAGTGGAATAAAACTTGTCTCTGTATCGGGCACTTCAATTTTTACAGGTTCGGCTGGTCTGGGGAGAGCCGATCCCGCTGAAGTCAATGACTGCAATCGATCCAGAAGTTCATTGAGTTTTGCATCTTCGGCCTCGGAAGTATGAGCGTTAGCTGAAGATGGCGAATTGTTGTTTGTCATCGAAATACCGCAAGCAAACCGTGTTGGAAAACCAATCCTAGGGTGTCCGAAACTTAGGTCGAAAATCCCAGGTCGTTTGCAGAATTGAACCCTGAAACTCAAATTTCTTGTTCCGCCGTTTGCTGCAAGAAACGATTGTGACGGAAAGTCACGTTTTTCCGGAAATACGCGAAGACAAGTGGAAAAAAACTTCTAGGTGAACCATAATGACTGGTCTGCAAATAAACGGAATTTTCCTAGATGACCCAAGGTTCCCATGACGAATGCTCATCCACTCGCCACATCCAAACTGCAATCCACACCCGCCGATCTGGAACGGGTTATCGACTTTATTACCAAAGTCAGGGAACGCGTTGCCACGGTCGTGGTGGGACAAGACGAAGTGGTTGAGCGTCTCCTCATCGCGCTATTCACTGGAGGACATTTGCTATTGCAGGGTGTACCGGGCCTGGCAAAAACGCTCCTCGTCTCGGTTTTGAGTAAAACGATCGATCTGGATTTCGCTCGGGTGCAATTTACGATCGATTTACTCCCCTCCGATATCTTAGGTTCGGAAATCCTCGATCAACGAACCAACGAATTTCGCATTCACAAAGGTCCCGTTTTTACGAACCTCTTGCTGGCCGACGAAATCAATCGTGCTGCTCCCAAAGTCCAGGGTGCTCTGCTGGAAGCCATGCAAGAACGAAAGGTAACGATCGGCGGCGAAGCCTTCAAATTGCCGACGCCATTTTTGGTGATTGCCACCCAAAACCCTATCGAGCAAGCTGGGACATTTGAATTGCCCGAAGCGCAACTCGATCGATTTATGATGTTGCATCGACTTGAATATCCGACTCGCGACGATGAAACGCAAATCCTCAAACGCAACGCGGCACTGGGGATTCGAGTGGAAGAAAAGGGAGCGATTGCCAAAACGGAGTTTGATGTCATGGAACACGCCCCCGTTGGCTCAACACAAGAACTCGTGACCGCGATGCAAGCGGTTCAAAATATTTACATCAGCGATGCCTTCATTGAGCACGTGGTTGAGATCGTGACGCGGACTCGCCAAAATCCTCTCCTCGAACTCGGATGCAGTCCTCGAGCTGGAATTTCCATGATCAAGGCGGCGCGGGCTCGAGCCTTGATTCGCGGCCGCAGCTATGTTGTTCCCGAAGACATGTTTGCCCTTGCGGATGATATTTTTCTACATCGAATTCGACTAAATTACGAAGCCCTCGCCGATGGGCATACCGCCAAAAGTGTAATGAACAGTATCCTGCATGAGGCCGAATAATCGAATTTAACTATTAGCCGTTACTTTTTTCGCGTTCGTTTCCTGTTGGTCTTGTTTTACGGTCCGTCGAATTTGCCATGAAATATACGCTAGATTTAATCGAGCCCCTCGACTGGCGACAATTCATGATCGCGATTCGCAAATTGGCAAACAGCTTCAATTACGGTACCGATCATTCACCTTTTTTGGGGAGCGGTGTCGAATATGTTCAATCCCGTCCCTACCAATTTGGCGACTCGGTGCGATCGATCGATTGGAGGATCACAGCTCGTGTGGGCAAATTTTTTGTCAAAGAATTTGAAACGCCCAAACAAATGCCTGTCTATTTGTTGCTCGATACGAGCTCATCGATGATGGTCAGCTCGATTCCCAAATCGAAACTTGCCATCGGAATTCAAATTGCCGGCGGGTTGGCACTTGCCTGTCTTGATCGAGTAAGTCCCGTAGGCATGCTGACCTTGGGCGACGATGCCTTTACTGTGGAACCCAGTTTATCGAAGGATCAAGTATTGCAATGGTTGCACCGCTTTCGGCGTTTTCCCATTAACTCGTCAACTCATTTAGTGGAACGACTACGGTTATTAACCGCCCGATGTAAAAACCGGGCTTTGATTGTCGTCATTACGGACTTGCATGAACCCGAAGCCATCGCTTCTCTCAAACTAACGGCTCAACGCCATGATTGTGTTGTCATTCAAATGCAAGATCCCGCGGAGAAGGGACTGCGAGGGGCAGGGATGTTACGTGCGAGAGAGCCCGAGACCGGTCGCGTTTTTTCTACTCACGGCCGGGCGAACTGGTTCAATCAAGAACAGGTAGAAGCAGAATTGAAGCGAGCAGGCATCAGCCATTTTTTGGTCGAAACCAACAGCCCTTTCTCACATCGTTTGCGTTGGTTTTTTCGTTCGCGGGGAACCACTGGGAAGGGAGCACGTTAATGAGTGCCGTCGACATCAATCTGAACCCTTTTACCGCAAAGCGATGGCGTTATCGGATCGGCTGCCCCCTTACGAGCCTTTTATTTTTCTGCCTCGTCTCCTGGGTGCCTGTTGCCGTTCATGCCGCACAGGACGGGGACGCGTCTGCCACCCAAGAGCGCAGTACCGAACAGCGCAGCACCGAACAGCGCA
>JBGSIY010000098.1:0-3192 GCA_041742275.1 Pirellulaceae bacterium
ACAGCGCAGCACCGAACAGCGCAGCACCGAACAGCGCAGCACCGAACAGCGCAGCACCGAACAGCGCAGCACCGAACAGCGCAGCACCGAACAGGGGAGCACCGAACAGGGGAGTACCGAACAGGGCAGTACCGAACAGGGCAGTACCGAACAGGGCAGTACCGAACAGGGCAGTACCGAACAGGGGAGCAGAACCTCTGTCGGCTATGTTGGCCGAATCGACGGATTGGTTTTACCCGGCTCGATCCTAGCAGCCCAGCCGATTGTCGATCGGGAACAAGCTGTCGTGGTTCGCGTGATCGAAACGTATCCGCATGGCGACCTTTTTCGATACGACTTGGAGTTTATTGGTTATGAGCCGGGAGAATACAATCTTGCAGACTACTTGATTAGAGCGGATGGAACGGACTCAACAAATCTCCCCGCGATTCCGATCCAAGTCTTTGCGCAATTGCCTGCGGGCCAAATCTTGCCATCCGAGCTACAGCCTCAGCCCAGTCGTCTTCTGAATTTCTATACGGCAACCTTGGTTGTTGTGGGTATCCTATGGCTGCTGGGGCTTTTGGCTATTTTGTTCTGGGGCCGCTTTCGTTTGGGGCGACCGAGCGAATCGAAACGCGTTTTGACTGTCGCCGATCGTCTACGACCGCTGGTCCTTTCGGCCCAACAAGGGCAATTGGATCATGCCCAGCAGGCCGAATTGGAGAGACTCATTACAGCCCACTGGCGAAATAAACTACGGCTCGAGCATTTGCCACCGGCTCAGTTGGTCCCTTTTTTACGGGGCCACCAGGAGGCGGGAGAGTTGTTTGTGGCCGTGGAAACGTGGTTGCACAATCCAAATCATGTGAAGCCAACCGACATCGATCGTCTCTTGGCCCCCTTCGCTGACAGCGCTGCAGCAGAGGAGGACTAACTCATGTCAGACAACTGGCTGGAGCTCATTGGAGGCTGGAATTGGATCCCCTCAGGATTTCGTTATCCCCAAATTTTAGCGTTAGAAGCGATCCCTATTATTTTGCTGTTTTGGGTTTGGAATCGCTCTTCGCGTGGCGTCCCGTTACCGGTGGATCACAGCCCTCATCGGCGCGGCGTTTCTCAAAAAGCGTTTATCAATTTGGCCGAGATGCTGTTCCCCTTATTGTTGGCCGTCGCTATTTTTATTTTGGCCGGACCGCTCGAGTTTGGTAAACCTCAATCAAAACGAGCCCTTTCCAACATCCTGTTTTGCGTTGATATTTCCGGCAGCATGAGTGCTCCATTTGGAGACGGTGATCGTTATGACGCCTCGATGAAGGCGATCGATAAATTTCTGGACTACCGCACGGGTGACTCATTCGGTTTAACATTCTTTGGTAACAGCGTATTGCATTGGACGCCATTGACGACGGACGCATCGGCGATCCGTTGTGCGGTCCCCTTTATGAATCCGCGCGTCGTCCCCTATTGGTTTAACGGAACATCCATTGGCAAGGCTCTTCTTGAATGCCGCAGCGAATTGATGAAACAGGAAGAGGGGGACCGGATGATTATCTTGATATCCGACGGAGCGAGTTCCGACCTAGGCGGCGGCAATGACGTCGACATCGCCAATCGCTTAGTTGACGCGGGTGTTACGGTCTTTGCCATTCATATAGCCGAAGGAGACCCGCCTCCCGAAGTAACAAAAATCTGCGCGAAAACCAATGGCGAAGCCTTTGCCACGGCCGACCCTTATGCCCTGGAGGCCGTCTTCCACAGCATCGATCAGATGAAAAAAGCGGAAATGCAAAAAATGGTAGCCGAGCAAAAGGACAACTTTCGTCCCTACGCGGCAATAGGCGTGTTGCTCCTTGTCTTAGGACTGTTTTCCAGTCTGGGATTGAGGTACACGCCGTGGTAGCGGAAATAGTCGCCCTCTGTACGTTGCTCGTGAGCTTGGTCGCCGAATGGATCCATTGGAATCGTAGTCGCCAAGTTCGCTATTTGGTGTTTGGCCCCACGGGTCGTTCCAGCCTCCTGGCATTCATCGCCCCGGCCTTGCGAGTAGCCGCCATGGCTTTGATTGCCTGGGGACTGATCACTTTAATGACAGTCCCACCCAATTCGTTTCTGTCGGAAACAAATGACTCTAAATTCCAGCGTCATTTTGTTTTGTTGTTGGACGTTTCCCCTAGCATGCGATTGGTGGATGCGGGACCCGATCTGGAACTCAGTCGCATGCAACGCGCAAACGACATCCTGAAATCGTTTTTTGACCGAGTCCCAATCGCCCAATATAGAATTAGTGTGATCGCATTTTATAACACGGCTATCCCCGTAGTCATCGAAACTCAAGACATGGAAGTGGTCAACAACATCATGTCCGACTTACCCATGCATTTTGCCTTTACCGGTAAGCAAACAAATTTGTTTGCCGGTCTCAAAGAAGCAGCTCGAGTTACCCAACCCTTCGAGCCACAAAGTACGATTTTGATGATTCTGTCCGATGGCGACACCGTTCCAGAACAAGGTATGCCGAAACTCCCCAATTCGATCGCAGGTGTTGTCGTCGTGGGCGTCGGCGATCCCGTCAGCGGAAAGTTTATCGACGGCAAAAATTCGAAACAAAACATGTCGGCTCTCCGACAAGCAGCGACTCGAATGAACGGGGAGTTTCACAACGGTAACGAGAAACAGATCGCCTCTTCCATCTTGACCGAGTTGACCTCCCGTCATGTTAAACGCTCTTGGCAATCGTTGACCAAACGAGACTTCGCCCTCCTCGCCTTTGTCTCCGGGGCGGCCATCCTCGCTTGTTTACCCATACTCCTCCATTACTTTGGATCCTCCTGGCAAGTCGGTACGCTCTCAACCAAAAAGGGAGCAGGTTAACCCGCAAAGGCGACCCATTGCAAAAGTTAATTTAGGCAGTTTCAAAACCAGGCGCAGCCAAACTGCAGCCAATTCGAATCAAAACACCGCTTTTTTGCGATGGCGCCTTGAAAATCAACGATTACAAACCCTGCACCAATCAAAAAAGTTTCTATTCCCATTCTGCTTTATTTACCGATAACTTTACTTTAAGCATTGAAATCAGTTACATTATTGGAGTGACCTGAGTGCGAACCACATTGCACGCGGCGTTCCCATTTCCCATTTCCCAGTGCCAGGGCAAGAGGACCTTTCCATGCGAATCCTAATTTTGATGATCTGGCTGTTGATCCCCATAGG
>JBGSIY010000099.1:0-6296 GCA_041742275.1 Pirellulaceae bacterium
GGACCAACTCCATAACAGCAGCAGTACCCGTGGCATTGTCGTCGGCACCATTATGTATTTCACGGCGACCGCCGGAGCGGGACCCAAAAGCACCCATTCCCAAGTGGTCATAGTGGGCTCCAATGACAATCGTCTCGTCGGCGTGCGGCCCATCACCTTCGATGACACCGATAATGTTCGAGGTCATAATTGTTTCGCGAGCGAATGAGGCCTTGAAATTAGCCGTCCAGCCCGTGATGCCTTGGGAAATGGGCTCCAATGTTTTGTCGATAAAAGCTTCAATGTCGGCCAGATTCGATAGTTTCTTGCCGGCGGAATCGAACAGTGGTGAAACCGCGAGCAACTCGTTGAACTTGGCACGTTTCATTTGGGCAAACGGGATGACTGCCGTGGCGTTGCCGAACAAGTCCGCTGGAGCCAATTCGTCTTCGGCATCCCCCGGGGCTGTTTTGCCGTCGTTTACAAGAATAATCCCTGCTGCCCCAGCCGCAACGGCCGAACTGACTTTAGCACGAATCGCGGCATAGGCACTGTTGGCATCTCCATCAAACACGCTTTCCGGGTTGGACTGTTGAGGTTCCATCCGCAACATGACCACAATTTTTCCCTGGCAATCCAAGTTGCGATATTCATCAAAATTGTGCTCCTCGGCCTGAATGCCATACCCGACAAAAACAAGCTCACCGTTGACGTCAAAGGAATCAGTCCTCAGCTGAACCGAGAAATCTTGGTTCAATTGCAAGTCAACTACTTTGGAATCCGGGCCACTCAGTTTCAGGCCAGTATTTTCCTCTTCGACGGTGCTGCGACGTCCGACATCGAACGTTTGCAAATAAGTTCCATCGGGCATCGCCGGTGCGATACCGGATTTCTTAAAGTCTTCGATAATAAATTCAACGCACTGGTCCATTTCCGGAGTGCCCGGGAGTCGTCCACCCAATTCGTCGGAGGCCATATATTTCAGATCCGCCGTGAAGCGTTCTAAGGCCGTTTCACGACTTGTGTCTTGTTGCCCCAGCAGCCCGTCGGGGCTCCTGACACTGGATAAGAATAACGTTGAGGCGAAGCAGATCACAGGCATCCATGCGGATAGCCCTTTTTTCGTAGTAAAACTCACGATATCTTCCTTCCTGTTTGAGATGGTTGGTACAAGGAATCCTGGATGAACGAACGTTTTAGCATTTGTTTCGCGCCGCGTGACCACGGTTGAACTTGCCAGGCTCCCCAAAAACGTGGAAAAATGGGGCGTTTCAATGCCTCCGCATCTTACACTACGCCGTAGCGACAAATAAGGTCTTGGGGGTCGTCCTTGAAAAAACTGCCCCGCTCATTTAAAGTTTTGTGCGTTATGGGCTCTGCCTAAAGTGCGTTATGGCGAGTGGAAGCGAGCAAAGGATCTATTGGCAATTCCTTAGTCATGGATACTCCGCCCCCATAACTAAGTTTCGCCTCAAAGATGAAAGCGGAAAAAAACGAATCAAAAGTAACTAGGAGCGATTCCCCGCCCCTAGCAGGACTCACGTGTTGATTTATAGTAGCAAACCAGCCACTCGATTTATTTTGGGTGGCCCCAAGTAAGAAATTGAAATCGCGATTAATTCGCGAGTGGAACCCAGGCTGCCCATGGGCGACTGGGCCGTTGAGTCAGTGGCTCAACAGGCGTTGGAGAGCATGTTCGGACCCTTGCATCCTGATGCAAGGCCAAGGTGAGAGACGCGGATTTGCTAAGTAGGCAAGTAGGCCAATGGCGAACAATACCGACCTAGCTCAGCAACTACGGAATGGACCTACAGGGTCGTTCGGTAACAATACGTCGTTCGGTAACAAAACGACAGGCACTTATTTTTTTAGAGAGTGATTGATGGCATCGAATACCAAAACCTACAATCGGTTGGATCTCCTGAAATTAATGTATTTGAGTCGTGAGGGTGATCGCCGCGAAGGTGTCTTGCATCGCCAAAGTAAAGGATGGTTTCAAGTCGCAGGCATGGGACATGAGACCATGGCTGTTTTGGGTCAACTACTGGAACCCGGCGACTATCTGTTTCCTTATTACCGCGACCGAGCCCTCGTGTTGTCACGGGGAGTAAGCAACGCGGAATTGGCGCGTGCGTACTTTGCCAAACGAAATACAGGTAGCGGTGGTCGCCAGATGCCTGGCCACTACTCCTCACGCCCTCATAATATTTGGAGCGTGCCGACTCCGACCGGAGCCAATGCCCTTCCTGGCTGCGGCGTCGCCTGGTCTCTGCAGATGGCTGGCAAAAAAAACATCGTCATTGCCACGGTTGGTGACGCGGCATCGCGACAAGGCGAATTTTACGAGGCTGTCGCCTTTGCTGTTGAACGCCGACTCCCCATCATCTTGATTGTCGAGGACAACAACTATGGGATCAGCACAAACACCGAGAAGTTCAACCCTTTTAAACTCGAGATTTTTAACGAAGGCTTGGGGCTGGTGCATGTTGACGCCAGACATCCGGACCGTGTTTATGAAGCAGGTTTGACGGCGGTGGAAAAAGCCCGTTCTGGGAACGGCCCGACACTCATGGTCTGCGAGCTCGACCGACTATGCAGCCACACCAGCAGCGACGACCACCGCGTCTATCGTCCCCAACACGAAATCGACGAGATGATGACCCGCGACCCCATCAATGTTCTGTCAGCGGAATTGATCGAGTCCGGCGAACTCTCGGCTGCTGATTGGGACGCCATCAAAGAAGAAATCAATCAACAGGTCGACGCCGAGTACATTGCAGCGGAACTGGAACAAGATCCGTTAGCCGAAGAAGTTCTAGATCACCTGCTCGGCCCCGCCCCCACTCCCGTGCCGCCTCCCATCGCCGGGGGACGAAAATGGAGAATGGTCGATGCCATCAATACGGTGTTCAAAGCCGGCCTGGCGAAAGACGAACGGTTTGTGTTTTTCGGCGAAGATATCGAGGACCCCAAGGGGGGTGTGTTTGGCTTGACCTCCGATCTCTCCACTGCCTACCCCGAACGCGTTTTTAATTCGCCCCTGGCCGAAGCGACTATTTGCGGAGTCGCCACGGGAATGGCCAGTTGTGGAATGCGCCCCGTTTTTGAGTTGCAGTTTATCGATTTTATGGGACCTGGTTGGAATCAACTAAGTCAAAACTTGGCGACGTTGCGTTGGCGTACTTTCGGGGAATGGAAGTGCCCCTGCGTTATCTACTCTCCTTACGGTGCCTATCTACCAGGTGGCTCGTTGTGGCACAGCCAAGCCAATGAGGCTCTGTTTGCTCACACTCCAGGCCTTCGCGTTGTCGTTCCGAGCACGCCCGAGGACGCTGCCGCCCTCATGTGGACCGCTTTACATGCTGATGACCCGACAATTTTCCTCGTGCCAAAACATTTGTTTCGACAGCAAATGGATTGCCCGGTTGATGTTCCCGCAGTCGGCTTTGGGGAAGCCCGTATTCGCCTGGAGGGAGATGATGTGACCGTCGTCACCTGGGGTAACTGCATTGAGTTGGCTCAGGCGGCCGCGAACGAACTAGAGGACGAATGCAGCGTGGAAATCATTGACCTCCGCAGCATCGTCCCATGGGACCGCGACACGGTCGTGAAATCATTGGCCAAAACAGGACGTTTGGTAATCGTGCAAGAAGACGGCCGTTCTTGCAGTGTCGGTCAAATGATTATTAGCGAATTGATGAGTGACGAAGAAAGCTTTAGCCACTTTGTGAGTGCTCCCCAGTTGGTTTCCAAACCCGACGTTCACATTGGCTATAATCCCATATATGAATACGCAGCACTGCCCGATAGAAATCAGGTAGTCGAGGCCATTCGCAAAACCATAGAGGACTAATTTCCGATGCCCATCATTTCTATTCGCATCCCACAACTTGGCGAAGGCTTGCAAGAAGCCCTCTTGGTCGAATTTATTAAACAACCCGGGGATCGCATCAAGCGGGATGACACCATCTACGTGATGGAAACCGACAAGGCAACGACCGATGTCGAGTCCCCCTACGACGGCACCCTCGTCGAATGGACGGTCCAGCCTGGTACCGTCCTCGAAATCGGTGCCGAAATCGGCAAGATTGAAGTGGCCGACGGCGTTAAGGAAATGGCCGGGGGACACGGACCCGCCGAAACAGCTGCGGCCTCATCCTCAACTTCACCCGCCTCGCACAGCGAACGGGGAAGCCTCAATAAACCATCGGGCAATTCCGGTGTAATGATTCCTCCCAAAACGCGGAAGTACCTGAAGGAAAAAGGGCTCCTCGATTCCATCGATCAAATCCCGGTCTCCGGCAAAAAAATGATGCCCGAAGACGTCGATGCCTTTTTGTCCAAAGGCGGAGTCAGCAGCACACCCACACCTGCGGGCGCCGCTGCCACGCCGAGTGAGTTCTACGAGATTCAAAATTTACCTCAATCGCAAATCACTCTGAACTATCGCTTGGTTCGGGGAACCCAAGTTTGTGTTCCCGTAACGGTAATGTGCGATATCGATTGGACCCGCTTGGACGAAGCCCGCAAGGCGGCAAAGCAAAGTGGCGGCCCAACCGCTTTCTCTATGGCGTTATGGTGCGTGACTCAAGCGTTGAAAAAACACAGCAAATTCCGCAGTGTCATGGCTGGAGATGGCCGCGCCCTCAAGGTCTACCATCGCGTTAATCTGGGGGTAGCTGTGGCTCTCCCCGGCGACGAAATGGTGACAGCCGTCGTCCGCAATGCCGACCAAATGGATCAACCCACGTTCTTTGCCGCCCTAGCGAATCAAATCGAAATCGCGAGGAACGGTAAAGATCAAGCCGACGAGTCGACCACGGTCACTGTCAGTAATATCGGCAAGGCCGGTATGAAGTTTGGCATTCCCGCAATCGTCGCTCCCGCCGTCGCGACCCTCGCCATGGGTGAAACTTATTCACAACCCGTTCCCGATGGAGATTCATTCAAGTTTCGACCGACCGTCACGGCGGTCCTCAGCTTTGATCATCGCATTGCTAATGGAGTTGGCGCTGCCAATTTCATGAACGATGTGCGAACTGAACTGGAAAACTATCAGTATTCGAGCTAACAACTCCATTTTCGTTGTTGCCACACCGTAAAACGGGTGCCAAGGCAAATGGGTGCGGCTAAAATTAGGACGCCGCTGGTAACGACATTGAATGAACTGAGAAAAAATAGGGCTAGTGGCCGATGAAGCGACTCTTGCAAATGGGGGCTCGTTATCTCGTACACTATGAGAGGGGTGAGGCGCCGCTTGAGTCACCACCTGACACGATGCGCGAGTATTCGATTAGCCATTCCCAACGTCGACTCTTTATTCAGGGTCGACGTTTTTTTACCTCTCCGCTTTTTATCTCACGGCAGATAGGTCGGTGACTCTTCGTTGGGTCAAATAGCACCAGACTCGAACGGCACCAGAAACATTCTGCTGGGGATTCGTTGCCAAGTCGCTTGTTTGTGTTTGCCTGCTGATTATTCCACACTCTTTTTGACTTGCCACTGGGAAACCAAAATCTGATCTCCCGCCTGGAGATAGGGAAGGGAGTGAGCAGGCCCCAACAGTCGCCCCTTAAAATAACTCACTCCATTTTTTTGATTCACTTGTTCCAGCTCAACCGAAACGATTTCAGAGACCAGGCCACAGGGCAGTCGAACGTCCGCTTTCCGCTTCTCGCCCTGCCGCAGTGACTCGGACATAGATACCATGTCGCGAGCCAACGCAAATTCCTTCTGCACCTGCTCGCGAGCTCGTTGAGCAGCCGCCACGGGGTCCGGTTCACGATGGGATGCTTCATAAGTCCCATCAAAATCCGTTTCGTCGTCGAGCAACCACAAATACGCTTCCGGAACATCCGACGAATTTCGGAAAGCCTGCATTTCCTTGCTCCCCCAAGTTGTGCCAGGCTTCACCACATGCATCTGCCGCGGGGTGTGCCAATAAATGGCAGTCGGCGAATCCCCCAGAAAAACACAAGACAACAAAAATGCTTCCTGCCTCCGGAGAAATAGCGGATCTGCCTGTGGCAAACCACCGAATCCAACACTCACCCATCCCTTCGATTCAGCTACGACCGTAGAAAACTCTGTTTCCGCAACTGAGTCGCCATCATGGGAGGTATTCAAACGATCCGTTCCCGTAGCAATGGACAGGACAAAGCCTTGTCCATCCATCGCCAACCACAAAGTTCGCGCTGGACTCAACTCCAATTTTTTAATTTGGTCAAATCGTCCCAGCCCAACGTCCTGTAATATCTTTCCCAGAATACTTGCATCAATTGTTGGCAATTCTTGAAACCACAATGTCATCTCTGATT
>JBGSIY010000100.1:0-6698 GCA_041742275.1 Pirellulaceae bacterium
GAACGAATTGAATTGACTTGAATTCGCAGCGGATGTCGCGAGCACCGTCGCGAAAGGCGACTGCTGTGTGACCGATCGCTGTAGGATCGGCCTCCGTGTCTTCGGTCGCCGTGCTGCCGTGGAAGGCAAGCGGCGGAGAGGCAAACGCCGCTTCATTTTCTTGACCAGGGCGGAATATTAGGACTTGAAACGAATATCCCGTTGGCACGTTGGGAAATTCGAACTGACCGTTGCCATCAGTCTCCACAACATCGTACACGCTAGAAGAAGGAGGCAGGAAGTCGCCTATTAGCTCCACTCGAAAGCCGGCGGCCGGTGGCTGGTTTTCCCCTGGCAAGATCCGGCCGACCAATCGCGTCGCGGGTGCCAAACGGAAATTGACTTCTTTTGTTTTTCCGGGCAGGACCAGATGCTCTTCGTTTCGATCGCCCCACTCCAACGTGGCGGGCTGTTCCCAAGCGGCAATCAAATCGCCTTGGCGCCCCAAGTTGGTTTCAAAGTATCCTGGATAACTCACAGAAATGGTCGCAGCCTGAATCATATCCAGATCATTGGAGTGGATCGCAGAGCCAAAATCCAGGCGATACCGCCCGTTTTCATCCGACGTTGCCGTCCCCGTGGGCATGAGCGTCCCGATCCCGCAATGTGCCACGACACTTGCTCCCTCGATCGGTTGGTCGCTGGTGTCTGCAATACGACCGGCCACAGTCCATGGCAATTGATCGCGATCAACGGTGGCAGGGCTCAGGGGCGCGTCAGCTGGATTTTGTGGTGGAAATTTCTTCAGGATTTGCTGAATACCTTCGACACATTCGGGCCACAAGCTATCGACGGCTGCGGGTTTGACAAGCAGTCCCCCACCCCAGCGGGTCGGGCCCAATCTGACAATCGAAGTGCTGTCCGCGTCCGCCCATTTCGCTTGGAATGAGTCGGCTTCATCGGCAGCCCGAAACAATAACTGGATTGAGGTGACATCGCTTTTTAGGTTTGTCGGCGAATGCGAAAGAAACACGTCGCCAAACGCTTGGGACAGTTCCCAGTCAGGTGGCAATTGCCCCAACAATTCAACCAGCAATTGCTGCTCATCGGTTGGTTCGCCGCCAGTCAGCTGGAGTGGAACAAGATTCGAGTCCCGCCAAACATTCTGCATTGCCCATTCGCCTCCCTCGGCCATCACTTCGTATTCGCCGGATTCCGTCAACAGAAAGAGATCGTTCAGGTCGATGTTCTCCCATAGTAAATGCGATGCCCCGGGAGCGAGCTCGACCTGTTCGCCGGACGTTTGCGGACGAAGGCCGATAAAGGGTAAACGATCTCGCCGGTCGCCGACAAATTTCACGCGCAGAACGCGAAAGGGAGCATATATCTGCGGATCAATTTTCGTGGGCTGATCGCTAAAGTTTTTTAATTCCAACTTGAATCGAAGCGGTTCGCCGACTTGGGGGTTCTCCGTTTGCAGCGTTAAACGCGAACGTATACCGGTCGATTCGGCCAACCCACCCCACCCCGTGGGATCGTTCGGATTACGAACTGAATTGAGTTGATCCTGCAGTTGCGTCTGGTCGATAAAGTGCACCTGATCAAAACGAAAGGCTTGTGACTCAGGGGTCATGGGGACAAGTTGATACCGTTTGGTGCCATGTAGTATTTCTTCTTCGGGACGAAGTTCTGGATCAGGATTGACGACGCACTGCACGGGTAGAAAAGTATCGTCCGGTGTCGGCACCAGCCGCCGGGCTGTCAATTCCAGATGGCGTTTGCCGTTTTTTTCTGAATAGGCAGCTATCAATTGCTCCGCACCTCCATCGGGAGAAGCCCAGGCGCGGATCACTCCCGCCTCGTCCTTGAGTTCCAGACGACCATGAGTCACTACGATCATCAGGCCCTGCTCAGTTTTTTGAATCTCCACACTCTCGCCGCGAAATTCGGCGCGGAGGTTGCTGGCCGGAGGCAATGCGAAATAAACCTTCTCGGCGTCCACGGCGTTGCCAATGTAGCTGCCGCGTTCGGCATAGACGATCTGTTCCGTCCATTCATGCACGCCTTTGCCCTCGACTTCATTTCCCAACGCATCGGTCATTTTCTGATTCGCATAAAGACGATTGAGGCGTGCGATCGGGTGTACGACATGTTGGTTATGGTTGATGGCGGCCACTCGTGTGACGCCACCTACTGATTCCAGAATCTCCAAAGGAATCCAATCAGAGAAAATGGGTGCCCCCATAGAACGAGATACAGACTCTAATTTATTGCCGAACCACAAGTCACGATACCGATACGTGCCTTCGCCGGTATTGGAATCCACAGCAAAAGCCTCCAGCGCTCGTCGCTTCTGGCCATTTGAATCGGAGACCTCGACGATTGACAACGTTTTCCAGAACGGATGCGATTTTTGCCAGGCGACAAACCACAGCACTCGGCCTGACGATTCTTCGATGGCCACTATGTCTTGCATCAATGTCAGCCCCACCCAGACACCTTTGTAGGCGACGCCGACATCGACAGGATGGTTTTGGTTGTTGACCGTCACGAATTTGCTAGATTCGCGGCGCGACGAATCGTAAGTATGCGATTTGATCAACTCCACTCCCGGTTGGTCTTGTCGTGAGTCCTGTTGTTTTTCACCGCTGGATTCCACCGACATCAGACCGCCATCTTGTACTGCTTTCGCAGGTGGTGATATCCCCTCGGTTGTTTGCCCCGCGGGTGGCAGTAAAAACCAGGAAGCATCGGCAAAAGAAAAACAGAGGATCTCTCCCGCCGGACCGCGGACTTGCTGCGTCCAGTCGCTGCCCACCAACCCAAACTCCGAGTTCTCGTCATCGAGTACCAGGGCGTTTATAGGACCAAACGATTTACCAATGCCGAGGGCAACCCTGTCGATCCGGACCACACGGAATTTGTGCTGCTGTTTCTGGTTCATATCATAAAATCCCAGATGGCCGGGAACCCAAACAGCGTCTTCGGCATAAGGGACAAAACGCTGCCCGGATTCCAAAGGCTGCGAAACTTCATGGACAAAGAAATCCGTGCGGGGAGCTGGCTCGGTTGGCCTCTCCGCCGTTTGCTGCGGTTGCTCTCCTGCGACAATATCCGAATCGATCCAAACGGATTGGGGCGGGCCGGGAGGCTGTTCGCCGAAATCAATTTCACCTAACGTGACGGCTTGCAGTTGTTGGGCCACGCTTTCAGGAATCAGGGAATACGAAAACACGTTCGAGTATTTCATGCTCAGAGAGGCCTTCCGTTCCTCGGCACCCGTTTCCGTAAACAATTGAATTCCAGAAAATACTCGAGCCGGTCGGCCTGTGCGACCGTCGGTAAAAACACTCTCGGACTTCCGCATGGAGTTGGAATCATCTGAAGCAATTACAATATCGATCTCTGTGGGAAACGCTGGTTCGGAGCCTGGAATTGACCGCTCTTGTTTGAGATTAAACGGAGATCTTTCTTGGTTGTCACTGGCACCCAGGACACTGGCACCTTTGACATTTGTTTTGTCGGAGGTCACCCCGATGCTGACGGCCAATATTCCAAACAACACGAATGTCAGAAATCCGGCCGGCCAACCCGATGCCTTGGTTGTCGGTGGTCCAACCACAATTCGTTGGATTCTCGCCAGTAGATTTCCTCCGGTGGCCGCAATGAGCAAATCCGATTCCTGGCTCCGAAACGCCTCGATTTTCGAAAGAGCTCGCGCATACTGAACCGGATTGCCACAAATTTCTACGGCGAAATCATCACAACAATGTTCCCGCTCAATGCGAACCTGTTGTGATAACCACCAGACTGCAGGGTGGAAGAACCCTAAAGTTTCTATCATCGATTGCAGCAGATTAACAAGCCAATCGTATCGGCGGATATGAGCCAGTTCATGGGCTAATATCGGCTCCAGTTCACTCGTTGTGAGACCACTGAGCATGCTGGCGGGAACCAAGATTACGGGTTTCAGGAATCCAACCACGGCCGGGGCGGCAACCTGGCGCGACACCAAAATAAGCGGCAGACAGCGCGGAGTGATACGTGATGATAGACGTTCCAACATGCCTTGAATTCGGGGGTCAACCAGAGGAGTTGCAGATGTTCGCCATACATGGACGCGGTGCAATCCACCCAGTAGTCGAGTTGCTCGAATCAATACGCCGACAAACCAAAATAGCACTAGCCACGGAATCGCAACGCGAGTTTGGTTCGCGATGTTTTTCCAATAGAGCAAACCTGTTTTAACCTCTTCCGTCTTGGCCAATTGGGTCTCAACGAGCAGTTGATTGTCTATGGCTGGCGAGTGCAGGCTCAGGCCATCGGCCAACTCCAACGACTGCGCCGATTGCCCCGCTGGCCGGTTGGCATCGAAGGATGACGAATAACTCTGGTCAATACTTGCCACGGAGTCGCCGCCAGAAATCGTTTTAGATACTTGGTCAGGCTGCGGTGGTAGATTGAATAACAGGTTTAACCCTGTGATCAGTGGCAAAACAGCCATAGCCGCCAACCCCATCACGCCGCAGACGTACCGCGTCTGAGAGGCGCCGCGACGGAGACCCAGCAGCAACCCCGCCATGACCAAGGCCACCAACACGGCTTGCCAGACGAAATGCACAAGAGTCCATCCCACAGCCATGAACCAGGGATGAAAGATGATCATTTCACAAAATTCGAAGATGGCGTTCATGTAATGTTCCTCTCCAATTTATTTAGCAACTCGCGGATCGCCGCAAGCTCTTCGGGGGACGATTTTTTGGCCGACAAGGCTTGCATGACCAGTTGTTGGGCGGACCCCTCAAAAACTTGATTGAGCAGATCCGTGACCAGTCGTTTCTGTGCGGCCTGGCGCGTGATGGCGGGTTGATAGACGTGAGCATGCAAGGAGTCATCGCGTTTCAGCAGCCCTTTCTCATGCATGATCTGCATCAATTTGAGCGTCGTCGTATAACCCGTTCCCCGCTGAGGCTCGAGGATCTCTTGAACTTGACGCACGGTAGCAGGCCCCGTTTCCCACAGCACACCCAGGATCGCCAATTCTCCATCGGTGGGCCTGGGGTTTTTATGGCGAGCGGAAGTCATAGGAAGCCTCTGAGTATTCTACTTTTAAAGTTTGCGGTATGGGTTCGTTCGACCTGCGGGACACCCGATCAAGATTATTGATTCGAACTTATTATACGAATCCATTCGTAGATGTCAACGAAGATTTTCGTAGTTTTTTCAGGCCGCTCCAACAGGCCGTTGTCGACCGTTCTATCGGGGCGTCGCCGACTGATACCCTCACGACCCGAAAGGCGATTTTCACGCGAAACGAGGCGTTTTTGACCTCGCACCAATGGAATCGAAAAATCGCAGCGCTGATGCCCGGCAAAGCTCATTTCAAATCGTGATAGTGCTCTGGAACTGGGTAAAAAATTCGGTCCGGCCGGATCAAATGCTGCCAACTCAGCCCCGTGATTTGACCGAGTCCGCACACGGGTAAAGTGATTCCGTTGTCGAGAAAAAACAATGGGGCCAGTACCGGAGATGGCGCCAAAAGTATCGCAGCGCACGATTCTGGGCGGTCGGCGTATACCCATTCCGAAAGTCAATCCCCAAGCTGGCGACGGGAGAGTTTATCCGATGGCTGTTGGGACAGACCGAGAGAGCTGCCGCGGCGCACGGCTCCTCCACCGAAGCGGTCACGGATGGCATCGGTCATCGTATCGACCTGGGCCGCTTTCGTTTCTTCGACTTGGTCAAAAAGGCTTAACTGCACTTCTCCCCCACGGCTCAACCCCGTCACGCCCACACCCAACAATCGTACGCCTCGCGATATTTGCGAGGAATTTTCGGTCAACAGCTGGCGTGCAGACCGACTGATCACGGCTGTCGAATGTGTCGCCGTCGGTAGCGTCAGGCCCCGGGTGATGGTTTCAAAATTGGAGTATCGCATTTTCAACTGAATCTTTCGCCCGTTCCATGCGTAGCGCCGCAAGCGTCTACCAACTTGGTCGGCCAACTCCACGATCCATTCCTGCAAAACCTGACTTTCATCGATATCGGTGGCAAAGGTCGTTTCATGAGAAATCGACTTGGCATCACGATCGGGTACAACCAAACGAGAATCTTCGCCTCGCGCCAAATTTAGAAAATGCCCTCCCTGTTTTCCGAATATTCGCCGCAAGCTATCCACGGGCCAAGTGCGAAGTTGGCCGATCGTTTTGATTCCCATGGCATCCAATTTTTTTTGCGTTTGTTTACCCACGCCCCAAACTCGTGCCACGGGCAGAGGATCTAAAAAACCTGAGATATTGTCGGGCGGGACCACAACCAATCCATCGGGCTTCTCTAAATCACTCGCCAATTTTGCCAAATATTTATTCGGTGCGATTCCTGCAGAGGCCGTAAGTCCGAGCTCGTTGCGAATCCGTTGTTTAATCTGTTTGGCAATGGAAACCGGATCGCCAAATAACGCGATGCTGCCGCTCACATCCAAAAAGGCTTCGTCCAGCGACAGAGGCTCGACCAATGTTGTAAAGTCTCCGAAGATCGCCCGAATTTGTTTGGAAATCGCTGCGTAGTACTGCATCCGCCCACGAACGAAAATCAGATGCGGGCATAACTTGAGTGCTTTTGCCGACGGCATCGCGCTATGAATGCCGTACTTCCGTGCTTCATAATTTGCCGCGGAGATCACGCCGCGTCCGGTGGGCGAACCGGCGACGACCAGGGGT
>JBGSIY010000101.1:0-2408 GCA_041742275.1 Pirellulaceae bacterium
CGTGGAAAAAGGTTTTTGGATTGTGCCTGCAACGCTGGAGGCTACTGCTTCTGGGTCCGTGAGCGGGATATTGCGGAGGCCGTGGGATTCGACGTACGTCAGCATTGGATTGACCAAGCCCAGTTTGTCCAGCGCCACCGCACTGTTGCTCCTACCGACCGCCTTCATTTTGCCACGACGGATTTGTATGACGTGCCCCAGCAAGACTGGCGTCCTTTTGATCTGACCTATTTCAGTGGCCTGTTTTATCATCTGCCTGACCCGATCACGGGACTGAAAATCGCAGCCAATTTGACAACCGATGTGATGATCTTCAATACCTCGATGATGGCGGACGAAGGACTCCGGCCAGGCATGTCCGTTTCTATGGAAGGCGTTGACCCCGTAATGTCGGGGGTTCACGAATTGGCTTGGCTTCCCAATTCACCAGAAACTCTAGAGATCATCCTGCGTTGGTTGGGGTTCTCTGCAATCAAAATATTAAAAATACAGGTCAATCCGACTAGCGGAAGACGCAGGATTCATTTGATCGCCGCTCGGGATCCTCAACGTTTTGACGGGATTCTATTTCGAAGCGATTTGGTTTAGACCCACGACCCGTGGCAGGGCAATGAACCATCTGCAAAAATCATCTGCAACAGTCATCGGCAATGGGTTGCGGCTGCATCAAGTCCCCATTCGCTTGTTCATGCGAGAATTTTTGCTTTTTATTTTTACCAAAACGAACTGCATGGGGCAGGTGACGGTCTTTTGAATTTAGCCACTTCAACTGACGACAGTCGCTGGAAACGAAAGAATTTAAGATTTAATCAGCCAGAGAACGAGGGCAGGTCGTTGAAGAGTTTTTCTGCGGGCCGCAAAACGGGGAATCGGGCTGAGGTTGTCGGCGGCTGAGACGCCGGTCGTGGCGGATAGATTGGGTTCGTCCGGTTGCGGCATGCATGAAAAGGCGACGGGATCTCCAGACGCTGGAAGGGATGGCAAACAGGGTGAAAGGACAATTTTTGTTGTGGAATTGCGGCCCAAAACTCGATAATTATGCGATGTCTCAGAAGTTCGGGTCGGTCGCCGAGAGTTCGTGAGGCCAAGCCTTTACGAAAAATTGAAGGCTTGCTAAAATGTGGCTCGCCTGTAAAGCGGGAAATTGTCTGGATGAAGTTCGTGTGTTGTGTTAACAGTGTCCATTGGTTGGATTTCACCTTGGTGAGATTTATTGGCGAAATATTCGGTACCGCCAATGTGAAGACCGGCGGCGTTAGCCTGCAACTTAAAAATGCTAAGGTTCCGACCTTCGTTTTTTTGGTTCTGGTATCGGGAACGTTCCAAAATTAGGTAGTTTTTGAGCGATTTTTTAGGCCTGGAAGTAGACCTGGGTGGTCGAAAACATGTCCATCAGGCGTACAAGAGGGAGTATTGGTAAAAAGTCACTTTTCGCGAACAAAGCCCGGAACTGGCCAAAACGCGGAGAATGATACAATTTGGCGGGGTAGCTCAGTTGGTTAGAGCGAAGGCTTCATAAGCCTTAGGTCGCTGGTTCAAGTCCAGTCCCCGCTACTAGGAGCCCTGAAAACCCTTGTTTTTCGGGGTTTTTTGAATCTTGCAGGTCGTTGCATGGCGTTTGCATGGCATCAATGTCAACGTTTTTGCAGCGCTCGGCGGCGGCGGTTTTGAAATCTTCGTTCGTTACCTGCCAATAGTGCTTTGAAGCAACCTTGACCGAATGCCCCAACCATGAGGCGGCAACGTGAACGGGATATTCTCGAACCAACTCCGTTGCGCGACTGGCCCGCAGATTTTGAAACAATTTTGGCCATTGCTTCACCTTTGCCCGTTTCACGATTTTAGCGAATTGGGTTCCTAGATTTTGTTCAGCGGTTGAATAGCGGGTAATGACGGGCGACGTCGACGGCGTTTTGACACCAACGCCGGCAAGGTCGAAACAATCCTGCAGGGGCTCCAACAATTCGGGGAACAATGGAATAACCCGTTCCCCTTGTCCGTCGTGATGTTCCGTTTTCATGCTGGCAATTCGAATTCGTTTTTCGACGAAATCGACATCGTCCCATGTCACCGCCAAAACTTCCGAAGGACATCGAAGGCCACCAAATCGAGCAAACGCCACAATCATTCGCCATTGCGAATCGGGGCAGGCATCCAAAACCTTCGCAATCATTTCACGCGTAACAAAGTAATCTCGAGAACGATTGCCGCCAGTGTGCCCCGACATTTTTTTGAACGGGCTTTCAGTTATTAAACCTTGCTCTACAGCATCATTGAAAAACTGTTTCGATTGCGAAAGTTGTTTTCCGATCGTTGCCGGCTTCAAGTCTTGAGATTTCAACCACCGTTCGAAATTGCGCGCGTCCCCTTGGGTAATGTCTTCGATTGCTTTCGTGGGTCCGATGTTC
>JBGSIY010000102.1:0-1820 GCA_041742275.1 Pirellulaceae bacterium
CTGTCAGGAACTCTGATGAACAACACGACATCATCGCCACAGTCTTGCAAGGTCAATTCGTTGGTCCCATTGGAGCCGGGTTTCATCTTCGATTTTTCCAACGGTGTTTCCACAATGCCGTTGGGACCTGGCGATACAACACGCAGGTAATGACATTCCTCTGGATCGATTTTACCATTGCCGTTGAAGTCGACTTGCAAATGAATCTCATTTCCCCAGCCATCGACAATGGCCGGTAGCCCCAAGGCGTTGCGGCCGGTGGGGAGCATGTAGGGACCTCGCCAGCCGACGCCGATCAACGGGTCATGTTTACTCAACTCAGGAGCTATCTGCTGCACGTGCTCTGGTGGTTGCGATTCTAACAACTCCGAAATGTTTCGAGGCAACACCTCGGGGTTATGGGCTAGGTTTTCCAAAACACCATCTTTGCCAATCAAGGCATCCCGGACCACATTCAAGGTCGTTTGGGTCACAATTTCGTTCGGCGACACGGCGGCTTTTGTGGGCGTGTCGATCGACAAAGTGATGGAAGGGATCACAATTAAGGCAGTGGCAGTGACAATCACCAATACCACCATCAATTCCATCAAGGTCAATCCCTGACGCGGACAGCAGCCATCGCCGCCATTGCCTGCGACGCGTGCTGATTTCGAGTGGAATTTAATTGAGACTCTCATGGACATATCGATCGATTACAGGAAGCAGTTGAAACAAACGAATATGGTAAACAGCCAAAAAAATCAGAGCTGGCTGTTGTAATGCTTTTGTAATATCTGGGAAATCGAACTCAGACCCTTGGTGCCAGGGGCACAGGTCCCTAGGTAACGTGCGGTGGCGGCAGACTCTCCATCAGGGCGTATTTCAATTACGAGTAAATACCGCGAGTACATGATTTTCGGATTGGTCAATTGATTATCAGAAAAATGAACAGGAGCTTCGGCAAACAGAGCTTCTTTGCCAGAACCGACCAGCGTTGATCGAGAGCCAATGCCCAACACGATGTATTTCGCGTCGGCGGCTGGCTCCACGTTCCATAACTGTCGAACCAACTCCGCAGAGTCCGCGGATTTCAAGGCACACAGTTTGGCATCGGGCGTTAATTTAACGGCCGGTTGATTGTGGGAGTCGAACGTCGCGTTTTGAGGTTGGGCAACCGCCGGGACCAATTCGCTGATCCCAATCCGTTGCAACGCAAAAACTTCCCCAGCGTTCACACTGACCGTTTGAAACAAACTGGCACCCCCGAGATAACTGGGGACGGTGCCATTCAACGATGTGGAGCCGACTACGAGGGAATCAAACCGATCCCCAATTCTGCCCTGCCGAATAATGGCGTTCTGCCGAATGCTGGAATCAATCTGTGGAACATTGGCCGCGGCCGTGGCCACTTGTGTTCGCTCCAGGAGTCCTGGTAACGTCGAAACGACGATTCCACCCAAGGCAATCAGGATCGTTAAAACCACCAACAATTCCAACAGCGACAACCCCAGACGAATTGGCCGGAAACGATTGGGTCGTTTCCTTCCACACGCAAAGGGTTCTATTTGTCGATGTCGTGATAAAACCATCATGATTTGTTACTATCATCTCAGCTAACTGAGACCCGTAAAACGGACACCTTTCGCCCCCTCTTGGTTACAAGGCCAATGGAGCATGGGTGTCATACGAACACCAAAATCCTGCCAACCCAATTTTCGAGTTGATACGTTTCAGTGACGGTCCGCTTGTGAGACGGTTCCGCGTAGGGGTTTCTTTGACTTTTCTACTGCAATTGGCTTGTTTGCAGAATGATTGGCCAAAATCCCCCCAAAACTGGCAAA
>JBGSIY010000103.1:0-9948 GCA_041742275.1 Pirellulaceae bacterium
CATGATGACAATTTGTTTGGGTGCGATTTTGGGTGGGAGAACCAGGCCATCGTCATCGCTGTGGGCCATGATGAGAGCACCGATCATCCGAGTCGACATACCCCAGGATGTAGTGTAGGCGAAGGCTTCAGCCCCATTTTGGTCTTGGAATTTAATTTCTTGAGCCTTGGAAAAATTTTGCCCCAAGAAATGGGACGTCCCAGCTTGAAGCGCCTTGCGATCCTGCATCATGGCTTCGATGGTCAACGTGGCGTCGGCGCCTGGGAACCGTTCACCGATCGATTTCTCTCCCTTGATAACCGGAATGGCCATATATTCTTCTGAGAATTTGGCGTAAATATCGAGCATCAACCGAGTTTCTTCCCAGGCTTCGTCGGCCGTAGCGTGAGCCGTGTGGCCTTCTTGCCACAAGAACTCCGCGGTGCGTAAGAAGATTCGGGGACGCAATTCCCAACGGACCACGTTGGCCCATTGATTGATTTTCAAGGGGAGGTCGCGGTAGGACTGAATCCATTTGGCGAACATCACGCCGATGATCGTTTCGCTGGTAGGTCGAACGATGAGGGGCTCATCGAGAGGACCTGCGGGATGAAGTTTGCCATCGGGGCCTTGTTCCAAACGATGGTGGGTCACGACGGCGCATTCTTTGGCGAAGCCATCGACGTGTTCCGCCTCTTTTTCCAAAAAGCTCTTGGGAATAAACAGCGGGAAGTAGGCATTTTCATGCCCCGTTTCCTTGAACATTTTGTTCAAAATGTGCTGGGTGTTTTCCCAGATCCCCCACCCCCAGGGCTTGATGACCATACAACCGCGAACGGGGGAGATTTCGGCTAAATCGGCCGCCTTGATGATCTGTTGGTACCATTCGGGATAGTTTTCTTGGCGGGTCGGAGAGATTGCGGTTTTGGGTTTGCCGTTCATGCGCGTTTTGTTTTCGATCGAGTTAACCTGTGTCAGTAAAACACCCGCATTTTAAGTTGCCGCGGGCGGATCGCCTAGGGTAAGCTTGGCAAGGAGCGTGTAAAATGGAACACCTGATTCTGAGTCATTTTTTTGAATGAGGTTGTGAGAGCAATGATGTTGCAAAAACCGGTTTGTCAGTTCGTAGGGTCCCTATTGTTTGTTTTGTGGTTAACACAAGGCATGGGGTCGGCTCTGGCTCAGCAGTTGGACCGTGTTGAGGACAAGCGATTTCTGTCTGTGGCTTGGGTGCAAAACTCGGCCGAATACCAGCTTCTTACCCGCCAATCTTACCGCCTGGCTCAATATCAACTGAACATCGCTTTAGGGGATGCCCATTGGACCGCCGATGAGTTTCAGTTGAGCGAGGGCGAATACACGGGGAAGCCGCCGGCGGTGATTCTGGATATTGATGAAACGGTGTTAGACAATTCGCCTTATAACGCCCGCAATATCGCTGATGGTTTGGAGTATTCACAGGAAAGCTGGAATCAATGGTGCGTGGAGGAGAAGGCCGTACCGATTCCAGGTGCGATCGATTTTTTGAACGCGGCCGAAGCTCTGGGCGTGACTGTGTTTTTTGTGACCAACCGCAGGGAGGAAGTGAAGGTGGCGACGATCAATAATTTGAAAAAGTTTGGGATCAACGCCAATGAAGCCAATGTCCTATGCCGCAATGATGCTGCGGGTTGGGGTGGCGACAAAATTTCTCGCAGAGCTCGAGTCGCCAGAGACTATAGGATTTTGCTGCTGATCGGTGATAACTTAAGTGATATTTGTTCCGAAGTCGAAATTACAGATAACAAAAAACGAAATGAAACAGCCAATCGCAAAGCGGACTTTTTGGGGACGCGTTGGATTGTTTTACCGAATCCGGTCTATGGTTCGTGGGAACAGTCATTACCAAAAAAATTAGGGAATGCCCTGCGATTGGAGAGGGACGACGTATCCGAGGATACTCCCCGGTCCATCAAGTAATTCGCTGGTCCGCCTGGTGTTGATGAGAGAAAATCGAGTTTGAATTGAGAATTTTTTTATGCCTTGGTTTGCTGCGACCATTTTTTTAAGTGCCTTTTTATTGTTCTTTGTTCAGCCATTGATTGCCCGGTACATCCTCCCTTGGTTTGGTGGGGCACCTGCGGTATGGACGACCTGCATGTTATTTTTTCAGGTCGCATTGCTGGCCGGGTATGCCTATGCCGATTTGGTAACACGCGTTTTGAGTCGTCGGCAGCAAGTTGCCGTGCATCTGGGTTTGCTAGTGCTTTCATTGGCCATGTTGCCAATCATTCCGGCCGAGGCGTGGAAGCCGGTGGGTGGGGAACCCCCCGTTTGGCAAATATTGGGTTTGTTATTGACGACCATAGGCGCGCCTTATTTTTTGCTTTCGACCACAGGGCCGTTGTTTCAGTCGTGGTTCGCGGCGAGTTATCCGGGTCGTTCTCCCTATCGATTGTACGCGTTATCGAATGTCGGTTCGTTACTAGCGTTGTTGGCCTATCCGTTTTGGTTTGAGCGGTTTTTTGGGTCGCGGCCACAGGCGATCTGGTGGAGCGTTGGGTTTGGGATTTTTGTTGTGTTTGCAGGCCTATGCGGTTGGACGATGTTGCTGGCGTTGGCCAAGAACAACCTGACACTGGAGCCAGATGGGGTCGAGGCTGAAGTAGCTGGCGGTTTGCTTGCGGAGAGAAACAGAACCGAATTCAATGCGCCGCTTCATTCCGGTGGACACTGGCTGTCTTGGTTGATTTTGGCTCTGTTGCCATCGGTGTTGTTATTGGCGGTAACCAACCAATTGTGTCAAGAGATTGCCTCGATTCCCTTTTTGTGGATCGTGCCATTAGCGTTGTATTTGATTTCTTTCATTATCTGTTTTGACGCCCCTCGATGGTATCGACGGGATTGGTATCTGACGGCCACGGCCTTGTTGTCAGGATATGTGATCTACGCAACGTGCAAGCCGGAGTGGGTATCCTATGTGGGCCAGGTATTTGTTTTTCCCGCATATTTGTTTTGTGCCGCGATGTTATGTCATGGTGAGTTGGCGCGACAGAAGCCGGATCCCAAACATTTGACGCGTTACTTCTTATTGATTTCCTTGGGAGGCGCGATAGGCGGCGTGTTTGTTGTTTTAATTGCTCCGAAGATCTTCAGCCAGTTTTTTGAATTGCACTTGGCGATCATGGGGGCCTTGTTAGCCGGCGTTTGGAGTGTTTGGGGAGATCGGGATTGGCCATCACTGCGGCGGGCGTTTTATGTGGTCAGTTATGTGGGGGCGAGTGCCGCTTTGTTGGTGGTCGGATTCATGTTGCCGGAATTTTTGGGAACTCGGTGGGCTTGGTTTGGTTTTGTGGGAATTTGGTTGATTGTCGGTGTGGCGACAGCGGATTGGATGGGGCAAAGATCCGAAGATTTTAAACGTTCGTCCCAAGGGCAGGAGGAAAGTAAAGTAAACAAAAACGAAGTTTTCGCCGCCATAACGTTTATGCTGTGGGGATTGTTGCTCGGGGTGGCCGTGATGAACACGCGGTTTGCTGTCGAGTGGTTGCTGCCTGGTTTTGTGGTGGTGCTCCAGGGACTGATGTTGTGTGCTGTGTTGTCGAAGAAGATGAGTTGGCCACGGGTCCCAGTGGGCGCAATGCTCCTTTCTGTGTTGTTGGCGCTCGTGATCGGCGGCGGGTTCTTGGTGCGGGATGCGGTGACGCCGGATCGCGGACTAATCGCTCAGCGCAGAGATTTCTATGGATTGGCGTCAGTGACCGAGGAGGAGAGTAACGATCGGCAAATTGGTAAAGTCAAAATGATAAAGAGCGGTAGGATTAACCACGGATTTCAGTATACGGGTGAACGGCTTCGGCGGACTCCAACCAGTTATTACGGAAATCTAAGTGGAATATCGAAGGCATTCCAGTTTCATCCACGACGCCAGGGAGAGGTGCGACCGATGAGAATCGGCGTGATTGGACTGGGTGTCGGGACGATCGCGGCCTTTGGAAAACCAGGTGACAAGATCACTTTTTTCGAAATCAATCCGGAAATGGAAAAATTGGCCCAAGAGCATTTTACTTATTTGAGCGACTCATTGGCCGAGTGTTCGGTGGTCCTGGGCGACGGGCGTTTGATGCTTGAGCAAGCTGCTGCTAACGGCGAGTTTGAGCGGTATGACATGTTAGTGGTCGATGCGTTTTCAGGGGACTCCATCCCACGGCATTTGCTGACCAAGGAGAGCTTTGAACTTTACAACCGAGTTCTCGAGGAAGACGGAGTGCTGGCCATCAACGTCACTCATCCTTATTTTCGATTGATGCGGGTTGTGAAATCTCAAGCGGATCTAATTGGTATCCAGCCATTTTATATTTTTGGAAACACCTCCACGATCCAAGGCAATATGTATGAGACGGACAGTAAATGGGCCATCCTAACCCGAAACCCTCTGCTGGCTGAGAATGCTGATTTTCTCACGTTTGTTTCGGAGGATGATCATGGCGACCCGCTGTTGTGGACCGACGACTTCGGCAGCCTTGCCCAAGTACTCGTGTTGCCCAAGCCGAACTTTTGGCCTGGTTTTTTGTGGCCATGGTAAATGAGTTTCATTTGTAGACGAGTGGCCATCGTAAACGAGTGTCCATACGGAAATGAAATTATCCGCCGATGATCAGGGGGAATTTTCGCGAACGCGACCCGTTAAGTGCCGTTTGTTGAGATTGCTTGATCAAGCTGAGCGTGGATGGCGATCAACCGGAGGTAACGCTCGTAGACTTCTTGATATTCTCTGGCCGCAGTTGCCTCTGGAGTAAACGTTGTGGCGTTGCCCGAATTGTGCTGTTCCAAGAAATCTTGCCAGGCTTGCGTTTCCCCACCGGCGACTAAAAATCGGTATTTGGCGGTCAAAGCCGCTCCCCAAGCGGAGCCCTCAGTGGCGCTGTTGAGCATACGAACGGGCATATCGAAAGCGTCTGCCAATATTTGCCCCAACTGGGGACTTTTCGTGAGACCTCCGCTCAAGACAATTTCTTGCAACGGGAAGCCTTGCGACTCGAGTTCACGCGAACCCAGTTTCAAGTTGAAGATAGTCGCCAACAACGCGGCTTTGCCCACATTCCCTGGCGTAGCGTTGGATTCGTTGAGGCCGATTAACATTGCGGTGCCGCCGCGGTGGACACCCAAGCCGGGTTCATCATCCATAAACGGGAGCGCGAGCAAACCGCCGCAGTCATGCGGAGCGTCCACAATTTGCGGGATCAATGTAGCGAAGGCATCTTGAGACTCGTCTCCGTTAACGGAACCGAACATTTGGATGATGGAGTTCATGAAGGTCGTGCCGTTTCGCAGCCAAACCATGTTGATCGGTTTTCCATCCGCAGCGCAAAAATGATCGATCCCTCGCGAGACTCCTTGAAATGCTCGATCACCAACCGAATTAGCACAGACGGAAGTGCCAAAACTCATGGAGACCGTGCCCGCAGAGCCGATGAGAGAGCCGGCGAGTGCCGCGGGCTGATCCCCTTCGGCTGGCGCAACTGGGGTGCCGCTGGGCAACGATAAAAGGCTTGCCCCATGGGCATCCAACACTCCACCTGATTCACCCGCGCGGCGAACCGTGGGCAACAGCGAGCGGAGTGACGCACCGTTTGCCGGATGGGACGCTTTCGATGTGGCATGTCGATCGAACAATTCAAGCAACGGAACGGAAAAATCGAAAGTCTCGGGATCAATAGGAAACATTCCCGACGCATCGCCAATGCCGAGGTTCCATTCACCCGTGAGTCGGTGTGCTAGCCAGCCCCCGGGCGTGGTGAGATGTTGTGTTTGGGCTGTGAGTTCCGGTCGATTGCGTAGGGACCATAACCATCGCGCGGCCGTGATGCGTTTGGGCATTTTGACCCCGAGAAGCTGCGTGAGTTCTTCCGCTTCGGTTTCGTTGCGGCTGTCACACCATAGGCGTGCAGGAGGAGGGGTGTGACTCGACGGTCCCACCATCACTTCGCCGTGCATTTGTCCGGAGATGCCGATGGCCAAAACCTGAAGTTCCATTCCTCGTTTAAAAAGTTTCTGATGCAAATCTTGCATGGCCACCTGAAGGGCTCTCTCCCAATCGGCAGGAAATTGTTCATAACAACCCATTTCTAGATGTGGAACCATTTCGTAGGAGCCTTCGCCGGAGTCGACCAAGTTCATTGCTTCGTCTGTAAAAATGACCGATAGCCCTTGAGTCCCAACATCGATTCCGAGAAAGCCTGTTGTCTGCATTCGAAAAAACCTTTTGCGAGAAATCGAAAAAAGAAAAAGGAAAAAATTAATAGTGAAGGAAGCCTAAATGCAGTTCCGCATGTCGCAAGTTGAGTTGCGTTCGATCCTCGTGACTGAGAGGACCGAATGCCGGGCTGTCGAATTTGGCAACTTCCCCCGCTTGTAGTCGACCGAAAGCGCGGCGCACCCGATCGAGCCCTGCTTCCACGGATATTTTTTCTTGCCCAAACGTTCCCTCACGAACACCAGGGAGCTTGGCTCCGGGTTTCATGCCTCGTTTGATTATCCTGCCGGCCATTCGCACAAAGATCCATTTTATAAAAAAGGGTGGTGATTTGACCGGATAGCCATCCCAACCGTAGTCCACCCAAGCGGCAATATGGGCCAGAACCTGACCTGGCGTCCAATTGCCAACCGATTTCAGTTCACCCGTTTGAGCTGCCGACTCGATCCTATCGATTTCGGCCAATAGTTCCTCAATCGTCTGAAACCGCAACTGACGATGTTGAACTGGAGATTGTGTTTTTGTCTGGATCATAGCTCGAATTCTCCTGCTTCCTAACTGCTAGCATCTGAATTTTAGCCAACGGGTTGCACTCTGAAAATCACAGTGACTCGTTTATTCTGTTAGTCTGAGCATAGATCAGCGAGGGAATGAGCGGATTTCCCGCGTCCGCTGCCAAATGGAAGCAGCAGACCGGAATGGAAACAACAATGAAGCGAGCGATGATCGCCGCAGTTCAAGAACATCAAAAAAAGTGGAAATGAAGCCCATGAAACGTATCGGAATTCTGACGGCTGGGGGCGATACGCCAGCCTTGAACGCCACCTTGTTCGGCGCTGTCACGCAAGCAAATCAAAAAAACATTGAAATGGTTGGGTTGTTGAATGGGTTTGACAGTCTTTACTCGCCGCGTACTCCCCATGTGATTTTAAATCCACTGTTGCGAACGATACCCGAATTGGATCCGAACTACGGCGGAACCGTATTGGGATCAAGTCGTCGCTACGTGCAGGCGGACGATCGTCAATCACTGGAATTGATTTTCAAGCAGATCCAAAGGCTGCGACTAGATGGTTTGATTTGTATTGGAGGCGATGGCACATTGAACGCCTTGCAACCTTTGTGCGATCGATTGCCGACGGTACTGGCTCCCAAGACGATCGACAACGACCTGGGATTGAATTACCCCAATGAGCCGGACAAGTACGTACGGGAGGATATGGATCCGGTGACAGGTGAGTATCGTTATCGTGTCGTCGACACGTTCGCCGAAGAGCGACCGGAAAATTTTATGCTCGATCAAATGATCAACTATGTAACGCCCGGTTACGCGACGGCCGTTTTTGTTTCGGTTGGCGGGATCCGCCGCATTCGGACTACTGCTGAAAGTCATCGCCGAATTGCCATCATTGAGGTCATGGGACGCGACTCGGGATTCCTAGCGTTGGGCAGCGCCTATGGACAACCGGATATTGTTTTGGTTCCTGAGTCTCCCATTGAAATTGATTCGTTGATCGAGCGGATTCGCCAGATTTACCGTTTACAAAAGCATGTTGTGATTGTTTGTGGCGAAGGGGTTGTTGATGATCAGGGGCGTGTTTTAGGGGATACCCAGGCGGTTCCCGATCCGGCTGGCAATGTTCGTTTGAGTGGTGCGGCAGAGGCACTGCGAGTCATGATCATTGACAAACTCGGAGACAATTTTTTTAGTGGCCAGGGCTACACGGATTCAACAGCCAGTGCGGTGTTTACTCGGAAAGTGGGCCATACTCAACGAGGCGGACGCCCAATCCAGTTTGACCGTTTTTATGCGGCGCAGTTGGGCGGTAAAGCAGTCGAGATGCTCATTGATGGGCAAAACAGTGATGTCGCGACTATCAAGTGGTCGCAAGAAAATGGATTCCAAGTCTCCAGCTATCCGGGAAATGGTTTTCGCGATCAGTGGGGTTTGATTCATGCACGAAGTTTGCATCCGGCCTTTTACGATCGAACGAAACTTCATATCTCGCCCGTGGGAATCAATTATTTGTTGCCGATTTTTACCAAGGCGATTGGTTCGGACGATGTCGAATTCATTCGTGAAACCCGATTTGATTCCGGAAACTTGTATCATCGCTTTCGTTCGATCAATTCAGATATGGAAAAAAGAACACGGTTTCTGTAGTTGTGGGAACATAAACGGAATTGCCGCCCATTGAACCCGGCGGCAATCGGACTTAAATTCTGTCCAGATACTATGAGCCTATCCCAATACTGATCGGAATCATCAGCCGAAACGCGCTCGCGTCCGGTTCGACCGAATAAACCGGGGGCTAGTGCCCCACGGCTAATAGGTTCTGGGATAGGTTCTAACCATGAATTGGAGATTCCGATGACCCGTTTGTTTGTAAATAAAATGACCGATGGAACGCCGATCGAAGAAGTTTTTATGGCTTCTGAGAAACAATTGCGGGCCAATCGTGCCGGAAATTTGTATTTGCAACTCCGTTGTAGCGACAAGACGGGTAGTGTGACCTGCATGATGTGGAATGCCGATCAGCGACATTTTGATTCATTTGAAAATGGCGATTACGTTCGGATTCAAGGAACAGCTCAATTTTTCAATGGCAACATGCAAGTGATTGCCAAAGGCTTGCGAAAAGTGCCGGTGGAGCAAATTGACGAAGCCGATTTTGAGGCGCGGTCTGCTAACGAAATCGATCAATTGGTCCAGCGATTGGCGACTCGATTGCGTGGCATGAGCAACTATCACCTCCGGACCTTGGCCGAAAGTTTTTTGGTCGACGAGCAGATCATGAGTTCCCTTCGTCGTGCGCCGGCCGGCATCAAAAACCACCATGCCTATTCGGGTGGTTTGCTCGAGCACTTGGTGACGCTGATGGATTTGGCATTTGTTGTCGGCGGACTGTATGCAGAAGTGGATATCGACCTGTTGCTAATGGGCGTCTTTCTGCATGATCTCGGGAAAATAGATGAATTGACTTATGCACCCGATTTGGGCTATAGCGACTCCGGGCAGATGGTCGGTCATATTGTTCAAGGTGTGATGATTCTTGAGCGAAAAATTGCCGATGCGGAAAAACAATCGGGCGAAGCCTTCCCTGAGTTATTGGCTTTGCATTTGCGACATATGATTGTCAGTCATCATGGTGAATTGGAGTTTGGCAGTCCCAAGGTCCCGATGACCTATGAGGCCTTAGTTCTGCATCACTTGGACAATTTGGACGCCAAAATCGGTAGCTTTCGGCAATTGATATCGGAAGATGCGAACCCCGCAAGCCCTTGGACGAGCTTCAATCCGGCGTTGGGGCGAAAGATATTTAAACCGCAAGTTCAGGCGGAACAAGATATATTGGATTAGGATAACACCCGTTTGCAGGGGTCGGGTTTCGGTATCAGCGAAAACGAACGGCCTGATCAGATGTCGTTTCCATTACTGAGGCATTTGAAATAACCGAACTGCCCCTCACTATATGCGACTAGCGAACTAGTAAAGGCGAAATTAGAAAAAGCAAAACCCTATTTTAACAGTGTTAGCTGTAGGTAGCTGACCTATTTGCCATAGAATTGTAGCCATGGAATCAGCAAATTCCAAATCGTTGCCGAGCGGGAACATCAAAACAACGGCTCAGAAAACAATTACCCCTACGCAAAGGTAGCGAGTCTCTCGTGTGAACACAGGTCAGCGAAAAGGGACCTGCGGGCAGGAGCCAAATCCAGACTTTTTTTCGATC
>JBGSIY010000104.1:0-3747 GCA_041742275.1 Pirellulaceae bacterium
CGACGTCCTGCGTGAACAATTGGGTGTTCAAAGTGAAATCGTGGGGAGCAGCGAAGCGATGTTGACGGTTCATCAACAAATTGCCCAAGCGGCGCCCAGCAATGCCACGGTACTCATTCGTGGCGAAAGTGGGGTCGGCAAGGAACTGGTCGCTCGTGCCGTTCATTTTTCCAGTCCCCGCAGCACGGGACCGTTCGTGTGTTTGAACTGTGCGGCACTCACCGAGTCGTTGTTGGAGAGCGAGTTGTTCGGTCACGAACGCGGGGCGTTTACGGGCGCGACAGATCGTAAGGTCGGAAAGTTTGAGGCGGCCGACAAAGGGACCTTGGTTCTCGACGAGATTGGCGAAATGTCACCCACGATCCAAGCGAAATTTTTGAGGGTTCTGGAGGGGCACCCTTTCGAACGCGTTGGAGGAAGTAAATCGATCAAGGTTGACGTTCGTGTGATTGCGGCGACGAATCGCGATTTGGAGAAAGCCGTTCGTGATGGGTTGTTCCGCAAAGATTTGTTTTTTCGATTACATGTTGTGCGAATTGACGTCCCGCCGTTGCGACGCCGACCCGAAGACGTGGTGGAATTGGCTCATTACTTTTTGCAGTCCTTTAATAAAGCCACGGGGCGACGGATTGCGGGTTACACGCCCCAAGCCCTCAGTCTTCTGGCCAATTACCGTTGGCCCGGAAACGTTCGGGAACTGAAGAACGTCATTGAACGCGCTGTCGTGTTAACCCGCGGCGAAGTGATCGACACCGAAGATCTCGTGCTAACCAACTTAACCACAGCTAGTGAATCGCAAATCGATGCGCCTCAGGTCAAGTACACGACCTATCAAGCGATGACGCTGGAGGAAGTTGAATCCAAACATATTGAAGCCACGCTGCATTCTACCGGGTGGAACAAAAGCAAGGCGGCAACCATTCTGGGCATCGAACGTTCGACTTTGGACCGCAAAATAAAACGGTATGGAATCAAGGGATAATGCCTGTTAACACAGCAACCCTTTTTAGGGTTATGCCCCACAGATCTTCGTCTACATGTGTTTCCGCCTGGTAGCATCGGTGCGTCTCCATGCGTCTTGACTTGTAATTCGCGTAAACTGCTTTCAAAATTGAAAACGCCCGGAATTTATCTATGGCGACGGCGAGTCATTTACGAGATGGCCGGGCCCGCGGCAGGTTTCTCTGCTGTCAAAACCTCACGTTTGCCGCCGACAGGACCGGGACGTTTTTGAACGATGAATCCGAGCTTTTTTAATCGGCGTTGAATCTCCGACTTGACGCAATAGGTTGTCAGGACACCACCTGGTTTTAACAAAAAAAACAGAGTCTCGAAAAATGACTCGCTCCAAAGTTCGCTAGCGGCAGCAGGGCTAAAAGCATCCATGAAGATGACGTCAAATTCACATTGCCGCTTCGCCAATAGACCGCAAAAACTGACGGCATCATCAATCACAAGTGTCAATTTGAGATTGGCGTCGAGGGTAATCGAGTCTTGTTGCAAACCGTTCGGCCGCGATGGGCTCGCTGAAAATCGCTCTAAAAGTTGCTGCACGGCGAGTACGAGTTCGGGGCGGCTGACCAGGGTTTCAAATTGCAGTTGTTGGAAAACGGTGGGGCTCAGGGAACGCAGATCGACCGCCGTGTATTCCAATCGCCCCCCTGTCGGATAGGTTTCCTCCGCGGCCATAAGAAAATTCAGTCCGGTTCCAAAACCAACCTCCAGCACTTTTACGGGAACAAGGGAATTCAGCCTGTGTTGCAGTCCGCTATTTTCTACAAACACCGTTTTGGCCTCGGCGGCCGCCCCGGATTCAGAATGGAACGTCTCTCCCAATAGGGGATCCAACAACGTCCGGCTGCCATCATCGGTCACAACCAACCGCAATCCACCGGGGAGCTCTACGGAATGTCTTGAGGGACGCCGTGGTTCATGGTTGGAGTTCATAGTTGGACATTTTTTGTACCCGAACGGACTGCTGGCGGTTCGATCGGTATTGACGCTAATTCAATAGCTTGATAGTTAGCAACTGCGTGAGGCGCAAATTTATAGTTATCGACGTCCGAATTCATGAAATCGAATTTTTCTACAAAAATCATTGGATTTATTTCGACAGCACTTATGTGCTGGCACGGATTGTCGTGTTGCGCCTTGGCTCAGCGTGCGAGGATTCCTGATTATTTTGAGGTTCAACCATCAACGGGTTTCAGCCAACCGGCGACGATCCAAGGTCCCTTAAATGCACCCATATTTCAAGGGGCTCCTCCAAACCTTTCACAGCAACCACCTCCTGCGATGTTTACGAATCCCGGCAATCCTGTGGTGATTAACGGCCCCGCCTTTGATCCTTACAGTGGAAACAATTTCGCCTTGCCACCGTTGCCCGGCAGTCAGCAAAATCCAGTGATTCCCAACTATGGTGCAACGCCTCCTTACGGCAACAATTTTTCGAATCCAGGCGCTCCTCCCTCGCTCAGTTTTGGCGATGCTTACACGAATCCCAATATCATGCAGCCAAACATCGGAAACGGCGGTTATAACTTTGGTGACCCGAATGGGGGGAATTTTGGCGCCGGCACAGGGACCGGGAACCCTTGGTCCAATAGTGCCCGAGCCTGGCCGTCCCAGGCGTGGACAGAGATGCGCGACAAGTGGTGGCCGCGGTTGATTGAACATCCTCGTTTCAGGCATTTGTGGCTCAGCGGAAATAACGGGAATGAATTGGGTTTAAATGAGATGGAGGTTGCCACGACATTGATGGTGCCGAATTTTTTGGGCTCCAATCAACCCTTGATGGTAAGTCCGGGATTTATTGCAAGTTTTTGGGATGGTCCGGACACGATGATCACGGGGTTTGAAATGCCTTCGGCAACGTATGCACCTTATTTGTCGATCGATGCTGCCAGCGATTTCAGAAAAAATGCTGGAATTGAAATGAATGTAACTTTGGGGGTTTACTCCGACTATTACCATGTCAATTCCGACAGTCTGCGAATCACGGGGACGGGGTTGGGATGGTTCAAAGTCAATCCCTATACAACATTCAAAGGCGGCGTCGAATATTACGATCGAATCAGAGTGAAAATGCTGCCGGCATTTGGGTTCTTCATGCAACCCAACAGTGACATGAAACTCGACTTGTATTTTCCTCGACCGCGATTTGCCCATCGCATGCCAAGAATGGGTAACTACGAAGTTTGGGGGTATGTCGGCGCCGAATATGGAGGGGGCTCCTGGACGATCGAGCGGATGGGAAACATAGATGATCAAGTCGATGTCAACGAGATCCGATCATTTTTTGGTTATGAATGGGTGGGACCAAAAAACGTGACGGGGTTCCTGGAAACGGGTTACGTATTTGATCGTGAAATGTTGTATCGCAGTGACCCAACGGTTCGGTTGGGTCTGCAGGACGCCTGGATGGTTCGCGGCGGATTATCGTTCTGACGGTTTCGTCCCTATTTTTTGCCGCCCTGCCCTCTTGGGGCTTACCGCCGATCGTTTTTTGCATGCACCCGGGCAGACGAAATTTGGCGAAAAGGGTAAATTCTCCCTGTTGTTTTCCGTTTTATGCCGAAATCGGCAATTGTAGGTACACAGAAAATACAATGAGTCTCGTTCCAGGTGAAAATTGAGGAATCGCTAGAGTAATTTCTGGGGCACGATTTATAATGTCTCCAAACTTACACTACTTAATAAGTGCCTATTCCAAACCTGATTGGAATCATCAGCCGAAACGCGCTAGCG
>JBGSIY010000105.1:0-3629 GCA_041742275.1 Pirellulaceae bacterium
GCAATCTGTAAAATTGATACGAGAATACGACGAACCGCCGCCACGGTGATTTCAAAAGGCAAGTCTTGGGACTTTAACGTGATTTCGTTCCCTGCGCAGTTTTTCCGTCGCAAAACGCTCTGCGATCCAACGCCATGATCGCAGCATAAACGGCAAGCGTCCGACACCATCCTTGCGGCTCAAGTCCTAGGTGTGTGTCCGAAAACCCACGCAATGATCAGTCGAAGTGCGTTGGCACCCGATATCCGTTTTTGGGCGGAATCATACGGGTTGCCGCTGATGTATCCTGACGAACTTCTTGATCCGCTTTTAGGCAAATGACGCGTTCTGCCCCCGATGAATTAAATTTAAATGACATTGGTCTGTAATAAGCGGGCTTGAATTCCAAGTCTTGTCAATTGTGACCTGACGCTCCGTTGTCTTGCGAAGGATCTAAAAGGATACGTCCCAAATAATTTCCGCGTTTGGTTTGTCGGCGCCGAAGGCAATGAAGGCCTTTTCAGGTCTGTTAAGACCCGGAAGATTTCCGGTCCGATTCCATATTCTATTTCAGCACCCCGAAATAAGGTCGAGCAGGGCGAATCAAGAACGCCGCTGGCACCCCTTCAGGGTGCAATGCCGATGGCAACAACCTTCCGGTGGTGTCGCTACGCTCAACCATCGGCTAATAGCTGCCAACCCCTGTCGGTGTAGATCGAGAAGGTCTTTGAGAGTCATTCCTGAGCAACCGTCCCGTAACAAAATCCCGTTTTTAAAATTAGCAAAGACCTATTGCCGGACAATTACTGAGGGTCCATTCCCTGCAGGACGCATTAAAAGATGAAACGTCATGATCCTCAGGAATGGGAGGAACGCACGGCATAGAATTACCGACCGTGATGACCATCGCAAACTTCATCCCCCTTGTTATCCGTGTAACAGTTCTTTCCCGCGGGTGTTTTGACTTTCAGTTTGAATAGGTCGATACCTGAAGGCAGGTTGTTGCCTGCCTGTTTCACGTTAGTATCGAGCTTGGCGAGTCAGAGAATAGAATGTCACGCAATTTCATTTTGCCGATTATCCTAGCTGGGGCAGTAGGCATTCCCTTTTTAGCCAGCCAAGACGGAACTGATTTGCAGAATCAGCATGGGATGGCATGGGATGAAACGGGATCGCATCCATTGGCGAATTCGTCGTATGCGAACAATACGTTGGGAATACCGGTCCAACTTCCGCATGGCTCGCCGGCAAACCAAGGAAACATGGGGCCACAGTTCATTAATTTTAACGGGCGTTCTCAAGTCATTCTGCCCGGTTCTGCATCGGGGCCCGATTTGAACGCAATGCCTTTGGCGTTTGTACCCGTGACTGATTTTGGTCAAGTTTTGCGGTTTGACGTGGATGCAGCTTGGATTAAGTCTCGATGGGAACGGGTCTCGATTTTCTCGGCCGAATCTGGCACGACGGCCTATCGCTGCGATTTGGTAACCGGGGTAAACCCCGGCGACTTGCATGGTTGCATCACCTACTATCTCGACTCAACGAATCGCGTGCAGAAACTGAGTTTTCGAGGCTGGACGGGTGAAGCCGAACCGATTGCCCGATTCGCCACCGAAAAGTTCCGATTGGAAAAACAGCCTTCGTCGGCAATTGGTGTTTTTGTCAACAAGAGCTGGTCAAAAATGTTAGGCGCATTGATCTTACAAAACCCACCCATTGCTCGTCACGACAACCCCAACCAAAACATCGCTGTGTTTTTAGAAGTCAACAACCCTCAGGTTTCGGTGCCGATTAGCCCACAAATGCAAGCCGCGGTGGCAGCGCTGCGATAATCATTTGGGGTGATGCTCAGCCTGATTCATGCTTGCTTTTTAAAACGTTGCCGCCCTACACAACATGGGTTCGCTCCAACGATCCATGCCGTTGTTTTGCCATGGATTCGCGTTGGGACAAATTCCATACCGCCTCGCGCCGTCTGCTCGCTTCGGCAATCTTACCTCTGCTGCCGATACGTTTCCGAAATGTTGCCACCGATCGTTTTTCGGAAACGCACCCTCTCTGTTGGCAACGTGGGTGCGGGTAGTAGCAAAGGGCATCAGACCAGCGAATCCCTTTTTCCACTAAGTTATTGTCCGGAATTAAGTTCCCTGATTAGCCGAAACGCGCTAGCGTCCGGTTCCCTGCAAAACCGGGTGCTAGTGCACTCCGGCTAATTTTAAAAACGGATTTTATTACGGGACGGTTCCTAAGTTGCCGATCTATTCCATTTTTTCTGCGCGAAGGAGTGCGGCAATTCCCGACTGATGTCAAGTAGTGATTCGAATTTCAAGTGAAAACCGGGTTCAAGTTTTGCGGGCGGCGTTTAACATTTTTTCCACTGAGGATTTTCCGGCTTAAACCGTCCCCGGGTCGAATTAAAAAATCAAATTTTATCCTCGTCCTACTACTTGACTTGATCATAGCCCCGAAAAAAACGACCCTAAATTTTAAACCGAATGAAACAATTTATTTTTTTGAAAACACGGTTTGACAAGAGTGCTAGCAGGCCTAGAATCGGACTCCACTTAGGTCGCAGCAACGGGAATGGCTAGCGGCTCCCCCAAGTACAATACAACTCGGTTTTTCGTTACTTTAGTCAGATCCTTTTCGCCTTCGCCGAGGCGTTGGAAGACTAAAATATTTACAGCGACCGCGTTGATGACAGGAGATTGATCAGGACGTGGCCATCTCGGTTAAACAACAAGAAATTTCGAGCAAATCGCGCATTCTTTCGAGACTGGCGTCGGAGGTCGGCGAAAGCCTCTTTGCTCTCTGGTTTTCGTATCCCGATTGCGTGGCGATCGATGGCGAACAGGTGACCTTTATCGCCGATTCCGATTTTGAGCTCCGGCGAATCCAACGGGGTTTTGGCAGCCATTTGCGGCGAATCGCCTCGGATGTGCTCGGATGTCCCGTCACGATCCAATACGAACTTCGTCCCGCACCTGAGAATGCCGCTCAGGAGTCGTCAGCCCAGGAAACGTCCGCAAATACTTCACGTTCCGGCCGCTCGGCACCGACACCGCCTCATTTGAAATCGCTAGTTGCAACGGGAGAGCAGGCGACAGAGAATCCGGCACCACCACACACAGTATTGTCTAGTTCAGTATTGTCTAATTCGGCGTTAGCCGGTTCGACGACTTCGGTCAGGGCATCCCGACGAGGAGAACAGAACCAAGCTGAACAGAACCAAGCTGAAAAACGCCAAGGTGAAAACCGGCATATTGAAAATCGGCATATTGAAAACCGGCATGCCGAGCAGCGGCCATCAGACCAGCGACCTGGCCACTCTCAACGTATGGCCACATCGTCACCGACCCGAACAGCGGGCCGTCGCCAGCCTGAACTGCGCGATTTCTTTTTTGGCAGTGAAAACGAATTTGCTCGCGCTGCGATCAACCAACTCTTGATCGCGCCGGCTCAGTTTTCACCGCTGCTGATTTACGGTGGCTCGGGTTCCGGCAAATCGCATTTGTTGGAAGCCGTGACGTTGGAACTCCGACGGCGACACCGATACAAGAGTTGCATCTATTTGACGGCCGAAGAGTTTACGACTTCGTTTGTGCAATCAGTGCGTGGCGGGGGGCTTCCGCTATTTCGCCGCAAGTATC
>JBGSIY010000106.1:0-5868 GCA_041742275.1 Pirellulaceae bacterium
GATGGCGGCGTCCGCTTCGCGATTCCCAATACGACAATATTTCTTGAAACAAGGGAATCGATCTCTCCAACTGCTTCGCCTGCCAATAGCCGACCGCCAAGCCCTGTTTGATGGCCACGGTTTGGGAGTGGTTCTCTCCCAACAACTCGGTGGCCAACTCCAGATTCTGTTCGGTCAATTGGCGGGCCTCTGCGGCTTGCCCCAATGACCGCCAGCAAGCCGCAAGATTGATCTTGTCTCGCAGCGTGCTCGGGTGTTTTTCCCCAACGTGTTTCGTTCTCGCGGCCACTGCCGCTTGAAACAATTCCCGAGCTTGAGCGAAGTCCTTTCTTGTGAACAAAATTCGGCCCAAATCGCTTTGAGCATTGGCCATGTTGGGGTGATCCGGGCCGAAGACCTTGCGAGTAAACTCCAGAGTCTGCTGTGCCAACTCGAGTGCTTCGTCTAACTTCCCGAGACTAACGTAGAGCCCCGCCAGGCCCGCCATCCCGAAAATCGCTTCAGGACTTTCCGGGCCATAGTTCGCCCTGTCCCAGTCCAGACTTCCTTTCAAAAGAGGTAAAGCTTTGTCGTATTGGCCAGACCTGTTGTAGAGGTGCCCCAGCATCGCACGAGTGGCATGAATGTCGGGATGATCTTCGTCAAGATATTTTATCTGTAGTTCAAGCATTTCCTCTAACAGAACCATGGCAGCTTCCGAGCGGTCGGCTTGGTTCAACGATTGGGCCAGCTCGTACATCGTGACGAGTGTCCGGCGTTCGTTAACTCCCCATTGCTTCTTTCGCAGCGCCAGTGTTTTCTCAAAGATTGCAATTGCCTCGGTGGGCTGACCGCTGAGGCGATGGTTTGTGGCTAGATACTCCAAACTGCGGAGCGTTTGTTCGTCTTCTTCTCCAAAAAGTCTCCGCTTACGGTCAATGTTATTGGTCAAGAGACTTTCAGCACGTTCGTACTCCCCGTTTAGTTGCAGCGCCTCCGCTAATCCATCGGTCGCGAGCATCGATTGCAGGTGGTCGGCACCAAACACTTTCTCATTCAGATTCACACTGCGCTCCAACGATGTTATCGCCGTCGAATAGTTACCCAAGCGACAGTGGCTAGTCCCAACGATCAAACGCAGGCGAGCTTCAATTCTTGGGGCCAAATCGGTGCGAGCATTCAGCTTCTGGTCGGCACGATCAAGCAGATCACTGAGCGAGCTGTCTTTCGTCAACTCGGCATCTTGCTCGTCTTCTAATCGACCTTGCAGGCTGGTCAATTGCAAAAAATCGGTTTCGACGAACTCCGCTATCGCCTCGGCGTACTGGCGTTCTTCTCGTTCGTTCAGGCGGGCTTGTTCCTTTTCCAATGCTTCTGTTTGAGCCGTTTCCGCGTATCGTTGCGCCTCGAACATGCCCCAAGCGGTACCAACGACTCCAGCCACCAACGACATCGCCAGAAGTCCAGCGGCGATGACCATGCCACGATTTCGTTGGACAAATTTCTTCATTCGATAAAGTTGACTCGGCGGCCGGGCTTCCACAATTTCTCCGGCGAGAAATCGCTCCACATCGCGAGCCAGGCTGCAGACCGTTTCGTAGCGCCGCGCGGGATCTTTTTCTAGCGTCTTGAGCACGATCCAATCCAACTCGTTTTGCAAGCTCGCGGCCAACCGTTGTGATTCCATGTTTCGCCGCGTCGCCACTTCATTTCGAGTGCTCAAGGCTTGGAGTTTAACGCTGGGTCGGGGCGCGTCGCTCTCGCGGATCAACCGCAAGACATCCCACACCGAACTGCCGGGCGTACTGTCAAATCCATGGGGGGTTGCTCCCGTGAGCAGCTCGTACAAGATGACTCCCAGGGAATAGACATCGGTCCGGGAATCGATATCTTGGTCTCCCGATCCCGCTTGCTCCGGGGACATGTAGGTCGGAGTCCCGGCAATACTCCACGTCGTGGCGACAGAATGTTCACCGTCGGGTTGAACCGCTTTGGCCATACCAAAATCGATGACCTTGACCGTCGGGCGACCATCAATTTCCACAACTAACAAATTACCCGGCTTGAGGTCGCGATGAACAATGCCCTTCAAGTGGGCATGTTGAACTGCCTGACAGATCGAAACAAACAACTCCAGTCGCGAGCGGATATTTAATTTCTGCTGGTCACAATACTCGGTGACCGAAATCCCGCGCACTAATTCCATCACGAAGTAAGGAACACCTGAATCCGTCTGTCCTCCATCGTACACGCGAGCGATGCCGGGATGATCCATCATGGCCAGCGCCCGACGTTCCACATCGAACCGCGCCAGAACGGACTTGGAATCCAAGCCCCCTTTGACAAATTTAATGGCGACCTGACGAACCACGGGGCGATGCTGTTCGGCCAAGTAGACCGTACCCATTCCTCCCTCGCCGATCACTTCCAGCAGCGTATAACGCTCGTCAATCACCGTACCGGCCGGCAGCCGAAGCTTTTGGCTCGGCTGCATCGAGGACTTTTCGCCTACGCTCCCACTCTTCGAGTCCTGAACTTCTCTGCTCAACTCCTCGGCAAAAACCGTTTTGATTTCGGCTTCAAACTTGGGAAACCGAGCGACGTAATCGGCGATGGTTAGCATCGCTGAGTTTGCTCGCTGCCATTCGATCTTCATGGCCAGCAATTCACAGAAGGTCAAGGCACGCAGTTCTTCGGGAACGGAGTCGAGAAAGGGTTCAATCTTCACGGATTGACCACTTCGCAACAATCGTTCAAAGGATTCCGAAGCGGCATCGACTCTATTCAATTGGTCGTCACTCAGATCGGCCAGCCGATTCTCACGCTTCATCAGAATTTACCTTGGAGGAACTGACCGACGATTCCAGATTGGAGAGCTGACGGCGAATAATTTCAAGACGGCGTTGCACGGTGCGGCGCGAACAGTCCAACTGCGTCGCAATTTCGGAATCAGAAAAACCTTCCATGCGGAGGGTTGTGATTTTTTCCAGCATCGGATCGTCGAATTTGTCGAATAAATTTTCGCAAGTCTCAACAAACTCCGCGACGAATTCTGGTGCGGGCTCGGTGGAAATCAGCGGCGAATTCTGTGCCATTTGGGCAGCATCCGACGTGTAGAAAACCGAATCCGTGAGCGTACGCCGTATATCGCGGCGCTGCTGATGATCAAAGCGATGGCGATTAGAAATTTTTTGGCAAGTGATGACCAGCATCAATCGCCATAGACTCTCGCGGTCATGCAGGTCGGGAAACCGTCCGCCAGCAAAACCCAGACAGACGCTCCGAAACATACTCTGTACGGCGTCTTCTTCATCGTAAGCTCGTTTGGTCGAACGGGCCAATCGCGCCCGAGCTCGCTCCAGCAATCGCAAGGCAAAATGGTTCCAGACATTCAATGCAGCCGCCTGGTCAGCACTTCTGAGACCTTCAATCCAAATGGTGATAGGGTCGGAATTCGACATTGAGAATTCAAAATTCTAGAAAGGGCTTACATCGTCGCGTAAGACAATTCCATATATTGTCTCGACTCGATGTCAAATGTGGAAGTATGGAACACACAGTTTCAGCGGTCAAGCTTTTACTATAAACGATGACTGAATTTGTAGCGATCATGCCGAGCTTTCCCAATGTATGAAGTATGACTCCGCTCGCCAATCATCAACGCGACAATCGTTCACGCCCAGGCCATGCGCCGTAAACTACTGAGAATTACCTCGCAGTGTTGTAAAACCGAGGGCTGAGCCTTGCAACACAGAGGTTATTAGGTAGAACCCAGTTAATAAATGAAGGCATGGAGCAAGAAGTGTCGGAATTTAGGCGGGTTTCATGGCGAATGCGGACGGGAATTTAAGCAGACGATATGACCCATTTGACGGGAATTTCGCCACTCGTGCAACAACGTCCCTTTTCAGCGCCCCGCATGTTATAGTGGAAGCACCTGACATCATGGCGTGTGTCGTACAGGACATGTGCCACCCGTGGTACGCAAACACTCATCGCACCTGCTGCCGATACAAACTTAATTGAATCAGTAACCCCAGTAGACTCGGGGAATTGTGAGTCCCGATTTTAAAACCTGCACGGTGACCAAACATGTTTTATCGTCTGTTGCTCAGTCTCGCGTTGTTTCCTCTAGCCACTGCCTCTTACGGACAATTAGAGGTTGTGCCCGCGCCCAAAGAACCCGCAGAAATGACCTCGCTGTTCAACGGTCAGGATCTAATAGGCTGGGACGGTGACCCCCGACTATGGTCGGTGAAAGACGGCGTCATTCGAGGCGAAACAACCAAAGAGAATCCTGCCCAAGGCAACACGTTTTTAATCTGGCAAGACGGACAAACTAAGGACTTCGAATTGCGACTCGCCTTTCGCTGCAATGCCACTAATAATTCCGGCATTCAATATCGTTCAAAACATATCACCGAAGGGAAAGTCAACAACAAATGGGTCGTCCGCGGTTACCAACATGAAATCCGCAACGAAATTGACTTCCCCAATGTCTCCAGTTTTATTTATGACGAAGGTGGCTCGCGCGGTCGTATTTGCCAAATAGGCGAACGTGTGGTCTGGACTGCAGCAGGCAAAAAAGAGATCACACCCGCCTTTGTCGACCAAGCGGAATTCAAAAAACTCTTCCATTTGGATGGCTGGAACGAAGTCGTGATCATCGCCCGCGGAAACACGATTCAACATTTCCTCAACGGTCGCCAAGTCATCGAGTTCACCGACCAAGACCCCAAACTTGCCCTGACATCAGGCACCCTGGCCCTGCAATTACATGGAGGCGCCCCGATGTGGGTGGAATTCAAGGATATCCGCATCAAACATTGGAACGCCGAATCCAATTAGTTGCCGCAGTCGACCCGGGCCCGAGGCCACACGATTGACCTGCAACAGCTGACCTGTGGGATAATTTTGCCAGCACCAAAAGTGCTGGCATTTTTCGTAAAAATCTGCGAGGAAGCAATTGATCAAATCCAGATCTGATCAAAGCCTTGTGCGACGCCGACCGATACAAATATCTGAGATGCTATCGGTTTCGCCTACTCCCGTCGCGATTGTCAGCCCCCATGCCTCGGCTCAAAACCCATCAATCCGAACGCTTCGTCGATATGTGGGCCATGCCCGGCTTACACCCCACCAACCACCATTTTCTGCAGCGGCTCAAGGCAGGAGACACGCAACATTTTACTCGCAACATGCAAGTCGTGGGAACAGTCTCGGAACCGGATAAAGAATCAGGCGTATGGGAAAAAAACCATATCATTGGTATTCGCACTGATATCTGGAAACCCTCCGAACAGGAAATAACCGATTCCTTAGAACGACTACGTGAAAAGCGTCGTGAGGAACTTCGCCGCGACATCAAAGCTTCAGGGCGACTGGACGCTCAGCAAAATCAGAAACTGGAAGCCCAGCTCGAAGACGACGAGATCATGAATATGGAGACGGGAGATCTGGAAAGTCGGCGGCTGGTTCTGAAACTATTTTCAACCACCGGTTCGCGGACCAGTTGGCGGGGAACTTTGGAACAAGTCACAGTGACTGAGACGCACAATTCTCTAGGCTCGGGCCGAGCACTCATCACCATGGCCATCATGCTGCCGCGGATGGACATCATTACGACGATTCAGCAAAACAATCGCATCCTCCGCGTTCCACCGATCTTCACGTTTTGTTTCTATCATGACCAGCGGATGTACTTTGCGAGCTTAACGAAGAGATGGATTTCGTTCGGCTCAGACTTTGACCTGCGAATCGACCATCAACGAGCGGGGCTGATCAATGGCCGCCTATTTGGTTTTGGAACCGATAGTTCGCTCGAGCTTGCGGGGCATCCACTCGTTGAGAACACCCAGTTCGTCGATCTGTTGACTTTGTTTGCCGCCT
>JBGSIY010000107.1:0-4421 GCA_041742275.1 Pirellulaceae bacterium
CGGTCAGTCAATACAACGGGCTAGTGCGTTTGAAAGCTAAAGTAATTGAGCAGGTGGATGAAAATAATTTGCAGGCCATCGGAGCCGCCTTTACGTCCAGCCGCATTGGAGTGCCCCGCTATTGGTTGCAGTCGGAAACGATCGATATCAATCGGCAGCCGACAACAAGTGTGGATGAAAATGGACGGCCTCAGTTTAATCCCGAAACGGGCGTGCTGGAAACCGAAGATGAATACTTTGCTGAAAGTCGGAGCAACTACCTGTACATTGCCGATCGGCCGGTCTTTTTCTGGCCGCGATTTCGAGCCAACTTGAATGACCCGTCGATATACTTAGAACAACTCAGCATCGGCAACGATCGTGTATTTGGCGCACAAGTACACACCGCTTGGAATTTGCATCAGATTCTAGGTATTCGCAATCGCCCTGACCGGTCGAAATGGCTAGGGATTGTCGATTATTTAGGGGATCGAGGCATTGGTTTGGGTAGTGAAATGGACTACGCGCGCCAAAGTCTATTGGGCTTGCCTGGAACAGCCGAGGGTTATTATCGCACATGGTTCATCAACGATAGTGGATTCGATAACTTAGGGCGTGGGCGTTCAAAACTGACGCCCGAGGAAGAGCGACGTGGAAATATTTTGTTGCGGCACCGCAATCGTTTTGCACCCGGTTATTCGTTGCGTGCCGAATTGGGTTATCTATCCGATCGCAATTTTTTAGAGCAGTACTACGAGCGGCGCTGGGACACCGAAAAAGACTATACGACGGGTCTGTGGCTGGAACGCAATGTCGGAACGCAGTCGTTCAACCTACTCGCCGACTATCAGATCAATGAGTTTTTCACGCAAACATCCTGGCTGCCCCGGGTCGACCATTTTTTGTTGGGACAACCGATCTTGGGGGACCGAGCCGTGTGGCATGGTCATTCGCATGCGGGCTATGGTCGATTTCGTATTGCGACTGCACCGGTGGATCCCGTCGATTTACTTCCGTTTGATTGGACCGCTTGGGAGGCGAGTAATGCGACCGGTGTGCGTGCCGGGACCCGTCAACAAATCGATATTCCCTTCCAATTGGGGCCCATCAAAGTCGTGCCTTATGCTTTGGGCGACGTCACCTATTGGCAAGAAGACTTGACCCAAAACGATCTTTTGAGAGGCTATGGACAAATGGGTGTTAAGGCCAACCTGCCGGTTTGGCGAGTGGATCCAACGATCCAAAGCACCTTGTGGAACGTCAATGGCCTCGCTCACAAAGTCAACTTTGAGTCGGAAGTGATGTTTGCAGACGCTTCGAAGGACTTAAGCCAATTGCCATTGTATGATCCGCTAGATGATGATGCCCAAGAAGCCTTCCGACACCGATTAGCGTTCAATACATTTGGGATTTTGCCTGGTGGTGACGTGCCCCTACCCTACGATGAACGCTATTTTGCTCTGCGCAGCGGGATGCAGAACTGGATCACGGCCCCCTCGAATGAGATTGCCGACGATCTAAGCATTGTGCGATTGGGGGTCAACCAACGTTGGCAAACGAAACGTGGCATGATGGGTCAAGAACGCATTGTGGATTGGATCACATTGAATACGCATGTCAGTTTGTTTCCCGATGCAGACCGGGATAACTTTGGAGCCGATTGGGGAATGTTCAATTATGATTTTCGTTGGCACATTGGCGATCGATTTAGTCTGGTGTCCGATGGATTCGCCGATTTTTTCTCGCAGGGAATGCGGACCGCAAGTCTAGGAGCTCATCTCGGTCGACCAGAAGTCGGCAGTTTATTTTTAGGATACCGCATGATCGAAGGTCCGATTAGCAGCAATATAATTAATGCCGCAGTCACCTATCGTATGAGTGATCGGTGGGGAATTCGCGGCAACAGCAGTATCGATTTTGGGGAAACGGGAACAATTGGCAATGCCTTGAGTTTGATTTATATCGGCGAGTCATTCTTGTGGCGCCTGGGAGCCAACTACGATGCTACTCGTGATAATTTGGGGTTGCAATTTGGAATTGAACCACGGTTCTTGTCGCGTCCGCGGATGTTCCGTCCGGGAGGCGTTGCAGTGGGACCGGCAGGAAGTCGCTATTTGGAATAGGCTTTTTGTGACATCATCAGGAAATTATCGCCGGCCAGACTTTCAACACCGCAACTGGTTAGAAAAATTTCGTCGAGCTGGGTTGGGAGTGTGTTATGCCTTGCGGGGCAACCGAGGTGGATTGGATTCCAGTTGGAAAATTCACTTGCCATCGGCTCTATTGTCCATCGTGGCTGGTTTCTATTGCAATTTGGAACGATGGGAGTGGGCGATTTTGGTCATGGTGATCGGATTTGTTATTGTCGCGGAATTTTGGAATACGGCCTTTGAATTTTTAGCGCGGTCGATCACCAGCGACTTTGATCCGAATATTCAGAAGTGTCTCGATATTGCGGCGGGTGGCGTTCTGGTTAGTAGTTGGGTTGCGGTGGTGATTGCCGTTCTGCTGTTCGTTCCCCATATTTTGGCTTGGTGAAGTTCAGAATAGACTGGAAATTAATTGTCCGGAATTTAGTTCCTGCTAGTGTAAAAAAACTGGATTTTGTTGCGGTACTGTTCCTCAGGAACGGTTCTGAAAGAACTTGTCGATTTACCCCGATAGGGGGTTGGCAGTATTTAGGTGGAATTGTTCTAAAAGAACTTCTTGATTTACCCCGAAAGGAGTTACCAGCTATTAGCCGGTAGTTGAGCGCAGCGACACCACCGGTAGGTTGTTACCACCGCCATTGCACCCTGAAGGGCTACCAGCGACGTTCCTGATTCGCCCTGCTCGCCTTTATTTTGGGTTGCTGAAAGCGAATACGAAATCGGTCGTGTGTTCTCGCTGGGCTTAAAGGAACAGCAAAGGCCTACTATACCTGCGGCTACGACAAACCAAACGAGGAACTTATTGTAGGACATATCCATAGTCACTCAAAACAAAAGACGTCAGCAAGTCGCGAAGACAACGGGAAAAAGGGATTTGCTTTGAATGTAACCGTTCATGCTCCGAATCGCTTTTGGCAATGGCATCATGATCCGGCCGAACGCGTTAGTTAAGGTTCCGGGGTCCCGTGAGTGCAAAAAAACGCAGTCTTGCGCTCCTCAGCTGTTCGAGCCGTGTACGATCGCCATCTAAAATATTTGTCATCTATCAGAACGAGAATTCACCGTGTCGATCTATGTCTTGATTTACTATGTTTGCGATGATTACGTTCAACGTCGGCAACCCTATCGTGAAGACCATTTGTCATTGGCACGAGCTGCCCGTGATCGGGGAGAATTGGTTTTGGGTGGAGCATTGGGAGAGCCTCCCGATCGAGCTCTGTTGGTTTTTCGGGGTTTAGATCGGAATATAGCTGAGAATTTTGCGCAGAATGATCCCTACGTATTGAATGGCTTGATCCAACGTTGGGAAGTGCAACCATGGCAAGTCGTGATTGGCGATGAGCAGATGGGACTGAGTCGCTAACACCCGTCTTCCATCATTCGATTGCTGTGTCCGAGATCTGGCGACAAATTTGTTCGCCTGTTGCACGGGGCCGCTTATGTTTCACGGGGCCGTTTATTGAGTGCGCGACACCACAAAGGATACGATCGGGCGTTTGGCATCGGCGAACAACCACGGCTTCGCCGAAAAACGAATCTGTTCTTCTTGCATGGGAGTCAGAAAGAAACTTTTACTCAGTTGGTTTTTGATCAAGACCGTATGGTTAAAGGCCTCGTTCATGGCGAATTCACTTGGAGTCCGAGACCAAACGATAATTTCCACGCGGTAGTTACTCGACCGCAACATAGGGATCGCCTTGGCGGCCAATTTGACTCCGTTTTCATCTAAAGGACTCTCTCCGGGTAAAAGTCGTTCAAATGAATCAAATACAATTTGACTTGTCGTTGCCGGTTGTTCGTTGAGTTGGAACTGGTGATTCAGTTCGTTGAGAAATCGCTTGAAGTTGTCTTGATCACGATCAATGACGCGACCATTGTCATCTTTTTCGTCGGGACCGATGCCCTGGTGGGCGTCGGTCGATTTGAGTTTGTCGTTTTTGAGGGCATAGATAGGTGACGGGTAATCTTGGGTGATGGCTTGTTTGGTTCTATCGGTCGACATGCTCCCCGGCGTCGCCAGATCTTTGAACGCTGATGAAAACGAACTGGTACCGGAATGCAGGTTTGCACCCGTTTGTTCTTTGGCGAGGCTGTTAAGCACGATAAAGAACGCCAACAAAGCCGTCATTGTATCGCCGAACGATACGAGGTAACCCATATTGGGTTTTGAGGGTGGTCTTCGTTCTTTTTTTGCCATGTTTTTGTTTTCGACAAGATGTCAATTAGTCGGTGGGGACGTTATACCGTTCGATCAAGATTCTTAGCGAGTCGTTGGGGAGCGACGAACCAATC
>JBGSIY010000108.1:0-4497 GCA_041742275.1 Pirellulaceae bacterium
TCGGTCAGGCAAGGATTGACGGCCTCCAGTTTTTTTTTATTCTTTCGTGCTGCATTGTGCCGATGAAACTTGTGGCTGATCTAGCGCACTCAAATCTTGTGCTTTAGGGGTTCCGACTGAATGACTTTGGATAAAGTCACCAGCTGTGATACTTAAAGTAAAATCCGGATAAAACAGGATTTGAAAGGTGTTCTCTAGTGGTTGAGGTCGCGACCTCGGTAACAACGAGAATGCACTTTCCCTGCGATAGGCAGCCCCATGGATGAACGCGTTATTTTCAGGGATGGAATCTTTTGTTTCTATCACTGAAGGAAAAGATCCATGTCAATCGATTGGATGAACTCTTTAATTCTCGTATCTTTCGTAGCGGTGTGGGCCTTTATCGGCCAGTTTAACTTGGTTAAACAAGTATGACCGCAATCTACAGCGAGGTAAGCACCCAAACTCGCTTGAGCCGACTGTGACAACCAATGCGTTCACAGTGGAAGCGACCTTAAACGAGACTACATGCGACCTCCCCCTTTTTTGCGGGCACTGTTACAGCAAACCACCATCAAATTTTTGGCAAGGCCAGAATCGTTCAGGGCGTCATTGCATCTGTCGGGCATACCGACCAAGAAGAGAATCGCCATGGCGTCTGAAAACAATGTCTTCCTGTCCAACTCTCTGATGGTGATATAAAAACCAAGCGGCCCCAATTTTAAAAAAATTGAGGCCCTTTTTCATTTTTTAAAACCGTTTCGCCCGATCGCTCCCATAGTCACTTACCTCCCATAGTCATTTACTTCCCCTAGACCCATACCTCGCGGAGATACTTGGCAACCCAACGATTGGGCCAAGGACGTGAGTACTCTTCTTTACCATTTTTTGTAAGATGGAACTGAATTTAACGCCAAACTATCGATATATCGCGTCGATCGGAACTGAGCCAAAATATTGTTCTGCGACCAAACGGCTAGGCAATCCGTGGAATGAACCAGGGGGAGCGAGCCACAGTGGATTCTGCTGGCTCTCAGGTGGTTTTGACAATATGGCCCATCGCAATGAGGCCATTCAACTCAATGGGGCTCGGGACCGCGAATATTCGAAATACTGCCTGGTGTCAGTTGGAAAAAGAAATCCGCCAAAAATTCATATCCGTTCTCGCCTGACTCCGCCGCCTGACATAGGCCGCCTAGCATAGGCCGCGGTTTTGGCACTGACGGCCCTCCCAGCCGCCACTAACGGCATTCGGTTGGTTCTCGATGTCACGGCAAACCACCCTTCAACGGGTGATCGGTCGCCGAAATTACAAATCGATCTTGTCTGGGTTGTTACTCACCATAAATGGTTGGTTTCCACGCGTAGCAAGCTGCTGGAAAGGGATAAATATGGTATTCTATTCGGGGCGCAAAAACGTTGATAACCCCGTTCAGAAAAACCATGCAACCCATTGACCCATTTCCAATCGAATCGGCCTCGGCGCAACCGGATTTATCGGTGGGTTTAGGACCAGCGGGACACCGGGCTTTCATGGCCACACAAAGTGAGCTTCGCGAAACCGACCCGCATGTTTCACCTCAGGGTGCCGACCGTTCGCCAGGCACGGACGATGAAGACGACGAACAACCGATGCCGCGTCGATACCGCGTGCCGACAATTTTGTTCTTGCTCACTTGCCTATCGACTTTTTGGGTAGGAATCACGGCGTGGCAGCCGATTGATACGCTTTTGATTGCCTATGAAAACGGCAATTTAATGAATGTTCGACAATCGGTTTTAGCGCATTGGGGCCAAGGGTTGATTTACATGAGCAGCGTGTTGGCGATTCTCGTGCTGCATGAATTGGGTCATTTTATAGCGACCATCATCTACCGGATTCCAGCGACAGCTCCCATCTTTTTACCTTTTCCATTCAACCCCATCGGCACCTTGGGGGCAGTCATTGGCATGCAGGGCAAAGACGCGAATCGTCGACAGATTTTTGATATTGGCATTGCAGGCCCGTTGGCCGGCTTGGTGGTGGCTATTCCCATTTCCATTCTGGGCGTAAGCCAACTGGATCTATCGGTTGCGGGCCAAGGCGGATTGGGATTTAAGGTTCCATTATTGATGGATTGGATGATTCGCTGGTTTGAAATCGCCGGCTATGAAAATAACACGATTTGGCTAAACCAACTGAACCCCTACTTTTCGGCCGCTTGGGTGGGCTTTCTAGTTACGGGGCTGAACATGATGCCAGTCGGGCAATTGGATGGTGGGCACGTCATGTACACATTGTTTGGCCAGCGAGCACATTGGATTGCGAAGGCTGCGATTGTGCTGGCGATTGCGTTCATGGTTTATTACCAGCATTTTGTGCTGGTCGTTATGGTGCTGCTGCTGTTGATCATTGGCACCGAACATCCGCCGACCCAAGACGATACCGTAGAAATCGGATGGTTTCGCTGGTGCCTGGGGTTGGCGTCATTGACCATTCCGTTTTTGTGTTTTCCCCCAATGATTTTTGAAATACCCAATTGATAATCGAGCATGCCTGACTGTGCGAATGGGATGGCAGAGAAAAATACAGACAACACAACATATAAAAATCTATTCACTATCTGATGAGGAGAAATGGAATGAGCCGTTTAATTACATTGTTTACTGGCCAATGGGCTGATCTACCCTTGCAGGAAATGGCAGAAAAGACCAAATCGTTTGGGTACGACGGCATCGAACTGGCCTGTTGGGGGGACCACTTTGAAGTGAACCGGGCCATGGAAGAAGCCAATTATTGTGCAGACAAGCGGCGGTTTCTGGATTCCGTGGGCCTAAAGTGTGAGGCCATCTCGGCTCACCTGGTGGGCCAGGCCGTTTGTGACCGGATTGATCAACGGCATCAGGCGATTTTGCCGCCTCATGTATGGGGTGATGGCGATCCGGCCGGTGTCAACCAAAGGGCAGCCGAAGAAATGTGTCAAACGGCCAGAGCGGCGCGAAAGTTTGGCGTCAATGTCGTCAATGGTTTCACCGGATCGAGTATTTGGCATTTGAATTACTCCTTTCCACCCGTTTCCGACGCAATGATCAAAGAGGGCTTCAAGCATTTCGCTGACTGTTGGAACCCGATCCTCGATGTGTTTCGCGATTGCGGCGTTCGCTTTGCGCTGGAAGTTCACCCGACTGAAATCGCGTTTGACATTTACACGGCTGAAATGGCTCTGGAAGCCTTAAACCATCGCCCGGAATTTGGTTTTAATTTTGATCCGAGTCACCTTTTATGGCAGGGTGTCGATCCGGTGCAATTTATCCGCTGGTTCCCCGACCGCATCTTTCACGTTCATGTAAAAGACGCCATTCAAACCTTGGATGGCTGCAGTGGTATCCTATCGAGTCATCTTAATTTTGGTGATCCTCGACGCGGTTGGGACTTTCGGTCTCCAGGACGCGGCGGGGTCAATTTTGAAGAAATCATTCGTGCCTTGAACCATTGCAACTACCAAGGCCCTCTGTCGATTGAATGGGAAGACTGTGGCATGGAAAGGGAGTTTGGTGCTCGCGAGGCCTGCCAATTCACGCGACGATTGGACTTTGCGCCCAGTGGGCGTGCTTTTGACTCAGCCTTTGAAAAGATCTAATATTGCACTGGGCTCGCTAATATTGCACTGGCCTCGCTTGCGATGGCCGCAATGGATGGCATACGCATAAGCAGGTTTGTCCAACAGCGTTGGCAGATCTGTTTAAAATCATCGAGTGGAAAAACGAACAATGATTGCCGAATCCGAACGAATTGAAACCCGAAAAGACTTGCCATCGGCGACATTGCTAATCAGCCGCCCAGAGCAGCACAATGCTCTGGCGGCCGATATGGTAGATGCGATGCAGCAAGCCATTGAAGATTTTCAAGGCGAGAAAAGTGTTCGAGGAATCATTATCACGGGCGCGGGCAACACCTTTTGTGCTGGATCCGATTTGAAAGAATTGGCATGTATTGCCCAACAACCTGATGCTTTTGAAATTTGGGAACGGGACGCCGAACGAATCCAATTGTTGATTGAAACGCTTCTCCGGTGCCCCAAACCCATTGTCGCCGCGTTAAATGGCGATGCGATTGGCTTGGGTGCTGTCCTGGCTCTGTGTGCCGATGTGGTGATCGGCCACGATCACAGCCGGATTTGGTTGCCGGAAGTCCGCCGCGGTTTGTCTGGGAGTTTGGGGGCCGCTCTCGTCACGTTTCGAGTCGGAGCCTCTGTCGCCTGTTCGGCAGTCCACACTGGCGAACCAATTTCGGCAGAAAGAGCGAATCGCCTCGGTCTGATCCATGAAATCGTAGAACCCGATTTGGTGTGGGCCAAGGCTCACGAGTTGATTGGCAAGTTTGCGTTGGGGGCATCACAGGCAGCAACTTTATCTCGCCGTTTCATCAACGAAACGCTGGGAGAAAATTTGTTCAGCCAGTTGGCTATTGCCACAGCACAAATGGCGGCTGCCCGAACGACCGATGCAGCTCGCGAAGGCATCTCGGCTTTTATCGAG
>JBGSIY010000109.1:0-4282 GCA_041742275.1 Pirellulaceae bacterium
ACTCTGATTCAAACGGGCAAGATCCATGACTTCCCCGTTGTGATTTTGGGCAAAGATTATTGGGAACAGCTGCTCAAGTTCATACACAGCATGCCAGACTCGGGCACGATATCCCCAGAAGACATCAACCTCTTGTTTGTCACTGACTCCGTGACCGACGCCGCAGCCTACATCAAAGAAAAATGCCATGGCCAATTCGGCTTGAAAACAACCAAAAAGAAACCCGCCTGGTGGCTCGGCGAAAAAGGCTTTGCGACCTAACTCATGACTCATTCTTGAAGTGGTAAATCCGGACTTCCATCGAAGTAAACTCGACGACGAGCTCGCTGAGCGCGGCAGAATAACAAGCGTGGGCAGCTCCGTTGGTGGCGAATCCAAGCGTCCATCGAGATAAACTCGGTGGCGAGCAGGCCCCAAACGAGCTCGCTTCGGTTGAGCCCAGGATTCACCGCTACAAAAACTCGGCAGCGCACACGCCCCAGCCGAGTTCACCTCGGTTGAGCTCAGGATTCACCACTACTCACAAACTCAGCAGCGACACGGCCGCGACCGAGCTTGTCTCGATTGAGCCCAGGATTCATCACTACAGAAAACTCGGCTACCGATCTAGTGTTCTTTCACTGTTCTTTCCGCGTGGCTAACTGATCTGGGACGGGGACGATACTGGCTTGGTGAGTCTCCAGTCGCTTCAGCAACCGCACGACAAGGTCGGGGTGCTGGGGGGCGATGTCGTAAAGTTCGCCAACGTCGTGTTCCAAATGATAGAGCTCCGGGGTTTCCAACTCATGCGACTGGCCATAATTCAGGGGCTGCCTCTGATGCACGTGTAGTTTATAAGGCCCCACGCGGACGGCATGCAATTTGGCTCGGGTCCAGTAATAGAACTCGTCCCGCGGACTGCGGCCGGTCCCGTTCAACGCTGGGGTCAGATTGTAACTATCCAAAGTGCGGTCCGTGGGCAGGGTTGAGCCCGTCAAACCGGCGGCCGTGGCCATCAGGTCCAACGTGCTCCCCATGTCAGTCACGGTCGTACCGCCGGGGATCGTGCCCGGCCACCAAAAAAGAGTTGGCACGCGCTGTCCACCTTCGAACGTCGTCCCCTTACCCGCCCTCAGCGGTCCGGCCGATCCGCCTTGCAACTTGAATGACAACCAGGGACCGTTGTCCGAAGTAAACACAACCAATGTTTGCTGGGCTAACCCCTCTTCACGCAAGGTTTCCAATAGCCTGCCCACGTGAAAGTCCAACTCTTCGACCACATCGCCGTACAACCCTCGCGGACTGCGGCCGAGGAATTCGTCCGACGCCAATAGGGGAATATGGGGCATGTTATGCGCGAGGTAAACAAAGAACGGCTGTGACTTATTCTGCCGAATAAAGGCGATCGCTTCATCGGTATAACGCCGAGTAATCGTCCGTTGGTCAGCGGGTCGCTCAATGATCTCTGTGTCTCGCATCAAGGGGACATTGAACCACTCGGTAGGCGGCTGGAAATTCGCCTCCCCCCGCGAGCGGCGATGGTATTCCCTTGCTTCGGGGGTTGCATCCATATCATTCGAGTAGGGGATTCCGAAATACGTGTCGAAGCCCTGAGTGGTCGGCAGGTAGGAAGGCAAATGCCCCAAGTGCCACTTGCCGAAGCAGCCCGTCGCGTAATCTCGCTGCTTCAAGAGTTCGGCGATCGTAATTTCTTCCTCCGGAAGTCCGCTCATTGAATTGGGAAACAACACGGCTTGTGCCGCGCTGGTCATTCCATTCCGGATGGGATATCGACCGGTCAGAAGCCCGGCGCGACTGGGCGTGCACACCGGATCTGCCGAGTAAAAACTGGTCCATTTCTGTCCTTCGGCTGCCATGCGATCGAGATGAGGTGTGCGAATCGTTGGATTGCCGAAGCAACCCAAGTCGCCAAAACCCAAATCGTCGCAAAAGACAATCACAATGTTCGGCGGTGGAGTCGCCACTGCTGACGGGCGGACCGCCGTGGGCTCCCTTCGACGCTGGCGATTCGGCTTCGGCACGTCATCGGGCAAGGGGCCCGCCAGGGGTGGCTCTTCGAAATACAGTCCATCGCCAGTCACGCGAGGGTCGCCGGTTGTTGTCAACTCTTGCATTAGTAACTGGCGCATGGATGCGCGAACCTTTTCGTGCGCCGGGTCGGCGGCCAAGTTTTTCATTTGGTGCGGATCTCGTTGCATGTCGTACAGTTCCTCCGCCGGACGCCGGTTGTACGCTCGTTGGAAGTACACTTGCCATTGTGGATCGTTCCGCTGAGTCACCAGCCACGCTTTGGTCGGCCCCGCGTCTTCATCGGGCAAGGTCACAAAGGTCGAACGAGTGAGCTCTTCAAAATCGGGCTCCTCATCGCTATCCAAATAATAATGATCACCCAATGGATAACGGGTTGGTTCAAAGTTGACGATATACGCGTACTCAGCCGTTCGTACCGCACGCTGCGGATAGGGCAAGTTCCCTGCCCGAGCCATCTCGACGTGACGTTCGCGCCCCATAAAGGCCATCGTTCTTGTTCCGTCCACTTGTCCCGACCGATCGCTGCGTAAGGTTGGCCATAAACTGCGGGCGGTCATCTCCGCAGGAATCGGCACCCCGGCTATCTCGAGAAAAGTGGGAGCCAGATCCGGCAACGTCGTGAAGTCATCGACCACCCGGCCACCCGGAATACTCGGGCCGGCGATCACCAGGGGAACCGCACAGCCGAAGTCGTACAGATTGCACTTACCGAATGGGAACCCCGGCGGCCCATGATCACCACTGATGACCCACACCGTGTCGTCCGACTTGCCTGCTCGATCCAATTCCTTCATCAACACGCCAATGGCGGCATCGAATGCTGCGATCTCGCCCAGGTAGTCCGCCAGATCTTCGCGAACTTCGGCAACGTCTGGCAGAAAAGGTGGTAGCTTGCCTTGCAGAGAATCAGGATCGATGCCCCACAGTTTCTTGCCCGAACCTGGCACCCACTGCCGATGCACATTCGTGGGACCAAACCAATATAAAAACGGTTGGTCCGTTCTACCGTCGCCGATCATCTGCCGAAAATTCTCCCTCACTTCTTGGTACAAGGTCTCCTTAGCCACCTCAATCGCTTGGCCTTGCTCCACCATTCGAGACACTTGCTGTGAGAACTGATTAAACTTCCCGCCAGCTTTCTGATAACTGTGCGTTTGCCAGCCAAAGGGTGCGTCGACCGGAACCCCGGGACTCCAGACCTTATAAGATTTTGCGATCTGATACCCGGACGCCTTTAGCAATAGCGGAAAGGCCGGAATCGCGGGGTCCCATACGGCACCCTGCAAGATCGCCCCGCGACCGGTTCGCCAAAAATGTTGGCCAGACAACAACGAACTGCGGCAAGGCGTACAGGACGGCGCGTTAACAAACGCATTGCGAAACAAAACGCCGCGACTTGCTATTCGATCGATGTTCGGCGTTCGCACCACGGAATTCAAGCCCGGAGTTTGCTCCAATGCCGCGTAGGCACTGGCCAAGCGGCCCCAATCATCAGCAAAAGCAAACACGATGTTCGGGCGATTGGACTCATTCGCATCTTGCGTGAGTGAGTTCGAAATGTCTTCTCCCATTACCGTGGGCAGAACGCCGCACAACAACCAAGCGAACAGCGCCCAACCAGACCACCGCCGCCAACTCGTGAAGCAAGATTCAACGGGGAAGCCCGCCTGACAAAAACAGAAAAAGAACCGCGGCATGGTAGATATCCCCCATTAACCCCATGAATGAAAATCCCACCTGAACAATCTACCCCATTCAATTTGACCACGCACCCCCTCGCAAGGTGCCACCCACCTATTGACTTCCCTAGGTGCCACCCACCTATTGACTTCCCTACTCTCATCGGTATATTTGAGATATTCCATTTAACCGCAGGAGAATTGCCATGCCACGTCCTCCACGGGCCGAACAGTTTGATCCGGCCGAAGTTTGTGTAGTCCATACAGTTCAAAGATGTGTCAGAAAATGCTATTTGGCCGGGTTTGACGCCGTTTCCGGGAAAAACTACGAAGCCCGACGCGAGTGGATTCGCCGGCGACTGGAGGTCCTAGCTGCCGTCTTTGGTATCGATGTCTTGACCTACGCCATCATGTCCAATCACATGCACCTAATCCTCCGCACTCGGCCTGATGTCGTCGAAACGTGGTCCGATCGTGAGGTAGCCCATCGCTGGCTCCGTCTGTTCCCCGGCCGCAGGCTCGACGAATACCTGGGCGAACCCACTGAAAACGACATCGATGCCCTGGCTGGT
>JBGSIY010000110.1:0-2054 GCA_041742275.1 Pirellulaceae bacterium
AAGCTACTCGGTTCGCCGTTGAGGGACGACCAGCGTCCCTGACGAAGATCGATATTCGCTGCAAAAATTTGGTTGGTGTAATTGAGGGTGTCGTCTCCGCCGGCGTCCCACAATATTTGGCGATGGTTGTCGTTGCCTGCAAAGAAGTACTCGTCCGTATTGGGACGGTGATTCATGTTGGCGCCGTAAAGCCGTTGCACTTCTTCCACATCCCACAACATAAATGTTGTTGGGAACTCAGAATGGGTGACTGAGGATTCATAGGCCATCAGAGTGTAGTCGTGAGCGTCCGCTGAAACGGGAAGAAACACTGGTAGGTCGAAAGGATGACGGAACCCTAAGGCATGACCAATTTCATGCAGATAGGTAAGAATGCCAAAGTCGCCAAGGCGAGTATTATTGGGATTTCCCACCGCTGTCGGGCCGCCATTATGAAACCAGATATCGCCTGGTTTTGTCCCCAATCCATCACCTGCTGGAAGATAAGCCCAGCCTTGTGAACCCGCTTGAACGTTGCCTCCGAACAGCATCACCGCGTCGCTCGCCGTGATTTCAAACGGGACTTCAACAAACTCGAGATTAGCATAAGTTGCTATGTCGGTTAACAGGCCGCGAATCGCTTGACGTTGGTTGTTGTCGAGGGCAATTGTACCCTCTGCCTCAGGGTCTTCGTCGATGTCGTAATACAACGGAAGTGGTGGACGTACCCCGCCGGTTGGATCAAGGCCGTCAATGAAGGTGTATGTAATTCGCGTCTTGCCAGTGTTTGGGTTGAACCATTCATCAAACCAACTCGATCCCGAATTCAAGGACCTTGGTCCCACAGGATCGGTGGTCACATTGAATTCTTGCCAATCCGTCCAATGTAAACCATTGTTGGCTCGGAACATCACTTGATCAAAACCACGCCCTAAGTCATCCACAGCGCCTTCTACCTGTAGATTTGCAAATTGGGCGGGGGTGAGATTGTAGACTAGGTTGTCGAGCAGTGGGACGCCGTTGAGTTGCAGACGAGCTGTTAGATTGCCCGCCGTCGAATCCATGACTTGATACTGGACAAAGCTGGGTCCGCCATCGGTTTGCGTGAACAGCGAACTCATGCTGACTTTTTCCAATGTATCCAGCTGAATGTCAAATGTGGGAACGCTGACAACAGGAACCGGCACTGACGAAATTTCCCCACGTTGGATCACGCTGACGTACCGTCCGTCGTTGACCTGAATGTCAAAATATTCGACTTCGCCCTGCTGAGCATACTGATAACGAACCGTGTCGATTTGTTGATAAGGAATCGTGAACCAGACACCCTGAGTCTGCGCAACCCCATTGACGGTGAAGTAACCGCTGCCAGGATTGGTTCCCGTATCGCGCAATGAGATGGTTTTGATCGAATTGCCATCGGCGTCCGTCAGGTTGAAAAAACCAGCAACTGGAGTCAAAGATCCAACTTGAGAACTTACATTGAAGGCTTGATTCACAGGTCGTGAATTGTTGGCCGTCGTTGTGATCACTAACGAAGCTTGGTCGCTCCAATATTTGCCGTCCGTCGCCATAATCCCAATGGACTCGTTTTGAGGACCGTAAACACCGGACACATAGCGCAATTTTGGCAGATCAGCTGGAGACACAGCAAACCAACGAGCTTGCTGTTGTACGATCCCGTTCAATGTGAAATAACCTGACAAAGACGAGTTGGACCTGTCGACGAACAAATACTGTTGAACGACATCGCCATCCCGGTCGGTGACCGTGAAGAGATCATTGATCATCCGGATTTCGTTCGAGAGGATGCTGCCATTCATCGTCGTGAATTCAGGTGCAAAAAACGTCGCTTTGACGGTCCCAATGTTACCTGTCGCAACACTGCTCCAACGACCATCATAAGCCTGCACACTAATCGATTCGAACGATTCAATCAGGCCCGCGTTGTAATAAACCTCATTCAAATCGCTCGCTGACACTTCAAACCACTGGCCAGCCGTCAATTTGACATTGGCCCGAGAGAAGAAACCAGAAAAGTTGACCGACCCATTATCGCGGAAGCGATAGGAGAG
>JBGSIY010000111.1:0-4906 GCA_041742275.1 Pirellulaceae bacterium
CAGAGAAAACGAGCTGTCGGGACCGCCGGCCTGGCGCGAAAGCGTCAAATGTTTCTCGATAATGCTGGCTCCGAGTGCAACTGCGGCTGTCGGAGCTTCTGGCCCCATCGAGTGATCTGACAGTCCGAAAGGGACGCCAAATGAATGCCCCAAGTCGACCATCGTGCGGAGGTTCATGGAATCCGGACTGGCCGGATAGGCACTAGTGCATTTCAATAGTGCAATTTGCTCGGCACCATAGTTCTGCAACGTCCTCACAGCTAATTGTATTTCTTCTTTGGTTGCCATTCCTGTGGACAAGATGATCGGTCGCCCTGTTGATGCGACTTTTTGCAACAGTCCGACATCAACTAATTCGAATGAAGCAATTTTATAGGCGGGAACATGCATCTCCTCCAAAAAATCGACAGCCTCAAAATCGAAGGGGGATGAAAATAAATGCAAACCCAGTTCATCTGCCAAAGCCTTGAGTTTTGGCTGCCATTCCCAGGGCGTATAAGCGTCTGCATATAAGTCGATCAGATACTGCCCGTCCCACACGGTCCCTTGTGCGATTGAAAAATATTCGTTTTTGCAGTCGAGGGTGATGCTTTCTGGGCGATAGGTCTGCAACTTAACAGCGTCAGCCCCGGCTCGTTTGGCCGCATGCACGAGTTCGACCGCTGTTTCGAATTTCTGACCATGATTGGCTGACAATTCGGCGATAATGTAAACGGGATGCCCCACACCAATTCGCCGCCTTTGGATCATAAAGGGCTTTTGATTCATACTGCGTTTCTCACAACTGCGATTGGGTGCAACATCCCAGAAAAAAATGATTCAACGATGGTGCTATTAAACACGATTTGAGTTCAAATTAACAATAGAGATTGCCGGGCCGTCGATTCTGGACTTAAGCGGTCTGGCGGTCGCTGACGGGACCCCATTTCGATGGGCAATCACGAATTATGGTCTCATTCGACCTAACAGCCGGCAATCGATTGACACCCAGGGTCAATCTCCGACAGCAAATGCCCCCCGCAACCACGTCGTCCTGCCCGCCGAACCCCGCAGAGGCAAAAACGTGTAGGGAGGCTTGATTTTCAGGTCGAATCAAGGCCACAAAACGCACAACACCCGGGTGGGTCTTCAGCAACGCCGTGCAAGCCATCTGAATCCATCCGCTGGCAAGGCCCAACCCTCGCACCTCGCGTACCAAAGCAATACTGATCGTGGCTTCTCTAAAATCGTCACATAAATCAAAACGGATCTGACCCCAAAATTCAGTTTCACCTGCAGCAGATTGAGCTTCTAGAACCAGCAGTTGGCAGTTCGAGTCAGCCAACTTGGCTGTCAACCAGCGCAGGTGCTCACTTTGTGCCACGAGGGCTGAGGACAGGGAAACGGTTCGCACCGCGGGATCGTTCCGCAGTTTCAATAAATTTTTGGCGTCGGATAGGCAGGCCGCCCTGAACATTTGTGGTTCTCCGGCCATTCGTTTGGCAATACGATTGGCCCCAAGTCCATCCACCAAACCGCGGGTCGCCAAAATCATGGTTTGTCGAAGTTTTGAATCATTGAACCATTCGGTCAAATTCTGTGCTAGTGACTCGCCGCCGTCGATGGCGGGATGTGCGACCTGGCGAATCAAGCCCGACTCAGCGAGAGCCTGCACGCTACCCGTTTGGTTTTCGGCTGTGGTAATAACCAGTGTCGGGACGCCATGATAAGCTAACTCGTACAGCGTGGAGCCTCCCGCCGAGATGGCGAGTCCAGCCTGTTGATATTCAAATCCAACGTCGACCTCACTCGTCAAACAGTCGCCGACGATTCCAAAATATTGAAGTTGTTTGCGGAGCGATGCTTGAACATCATTCCCTAAACTTCCCAGCAACAAGCGTACGTCCCAAGCCGATGGTTTGTCGGTCACCTGGGAAATGGTTGCTAAAATTTGGATCAACAGTTCCTCAGTCGCGGCGCCGCCTAGCGTTATCAACAAACGCTGCCGCTGTTCGTGGCATCCCCCGTTCGACTCTCCATCCGCACCTTGGTTCTCGTGGTCGCCAGTAGAAACGGCATTTCCCAACACCTCTGCCCGGAGGGCCATGAACCGCGGTCCAAGCAGTCGGATCGGTTGGTTATACGTTACGGCCGAACGAATCGCATGCAGATTGCCGTTGATCACGATATCGACAGGCAAGTCGCGCTCGCCGCAACCGTCATCAAACGCCGCAATTCGGTGCGTGTCGCCTTTCAATTGCCGTATGTAATCATTTGTGAATTCATAGTGATCCAACAATATCCAATTCGGCCTGTATTGATTCACCCATTCCTGAACGTAGGCCAAATCGGCCTTTCCGCCAGGTTGGCAACCAACAGCGTCGAACGAGATTGAGGCATCGTGCAAGCGCTGATGAATGCTCCTGTCTGAGTCACAGCATATAAAATGAACGTGGCCCCCCTGCTCTCTCCAGCTTTGAGCCACGGCCAGGCAACGCATGAAATGCCCCCAACCCATTCGCTGGTTGGCGTCGGTACGGATCAATAACGTTTGCGGCGCTGGCATTTTAAGCAGCCTTTTGCATGATATGTCGATTGATCTGCGACCAATCGGGATTGGCTTGCACCACCGCTAACGCCGCGCGCCAAGAAAAATGCCGATGGCCTATGGCTGTGGCGATTTTATTCACGAGACACAAGTCTTCGTCAGTATCAACCGTCCAGCGGTGTTCCGAGTAGTCCGCCTCGGGGGCGAGCCCACGAATCGCAAATCGCTCAGGATGACGGTAGATGGCCAGCGTTACATGTTCTCTTTCCTCTGGCAGTATTGCTATTTCACGGACTCGCTCCAATGTGTTGCGGTCGAAACACTCGCAATCCAATCCACGGGGAAACCATCGTTGAGGAAAAAAGTTGCAAGTGTAATTCAAGCCAGGCTGTTGATCCAACTGACCAATCACTTCATCAATAATGTCGGCATCAATGAAGGGGCAATCGGAGGTGATGCGCACGATGCGATCAGCAGAAAATTGCTCCGCCGCCAAACCGTATCGCGAAAGGACGTCGGTTTCGGACCCTCGGATACAAGACCAGTCCTGTCGCCGGCAATATTCAACCAATGCGTCATCTTTTGCTGAATCGGTCGTCGCCACGACGACGTCGTGAATATGCTGGGCAGATCGCACACGCTGGACAACCCAATCCAACATCGCCACGCCTGCGATCGGTTGCAAGATTTTCCCGGGGAGGCGACTGCTTCCCATTCGCGCCTGGATTACAGCAATCGTTTTTTGGGTCGTCATTTGTTTGCCTCACTCGTTACGCGGCCTGGCTCTTGCCCTGTTCATTTCTCGGAAAACGCTGCAATGCATCACAAACGAACGCGACATCCGCCTCGGTCATGGCGGGGAACAGTGGGAGCGTTAGGATTTCCTGATAGGCGGCATTGGCAACCGGGCAGGTGTCTTGGGGGTACCCCAACGTTTCGCTGTAGAACGGATGTTGGTAAACAGGTTGATAATGAACATTACAGCCGATTTTGCTTCGTCGAAGATGCTCGTACGCTCCGTCTCGACATATTTTCTGAGCCGACTGACAGCGGACCACGAACAGGTGCCAGGCACTGTCGCGGTCTTCTGCTCGCGCCAGTGGCAAAAATCCTAAGTCGCTACGAGATAAATGCTGTGCATAACAATCGGCCAACCATTGGCGCTGTTGGGTAAACCTTTCGAGTTTTTGCAGTTGGCAACTCCCAATCGCCGCTTGGATGTCCGTCAGACGATAGTTGAAGCCCAGATCCAACATCGCATAGGCGTGTCGTCCGGAGACAGCCCGTTGACGAAAATCGCTATCAAGTCCATGGTTGCGGAACTTCCGCATTCGCCCAGCATAGTCGGCAGAACAAGTTGTTACAGCGCCGCCTTCGCCGGTTGTGATGGGTTTGACCGGGTGAAAACTAAAGCAATTCAAATCGGCCAACGAGCCAACTTTTTTTCCTGCATATTGTCCGCCCAAAGAATGACAGGCATCGGCCACGAGTGCCAAACCATGTCGGTTGGCGATTTCTCGCAGTCGCCGATAGTCGCAAGGTTGTCCGGCATAGTCCACGGCCACGATGGCTCGAGTGCGGATTGTGATCTTTTTTTCAACATCTTCTGGATCAATCAGTAAGGTATCTGCCGCGACATCGGCGAACACAGGACAGCCGCCTTGGTATAACACGGCATTGGCGGTAGCAACAAATGTGATCGCCGGCACAATGACTTCGTCGCCCGGCCCAATCTCCAACGCCTGCATCGCCATGTGCAAGGCTGCAGTACCGTTACAAGCCGCGACAGCATGAGTTGATCCCGTGGCTGTCGCCAAATCCTCTTCAAACCGATCCACTGCGGGACCTGTCGTTAACCAATCGGAGCGGAGGACCCGAGTGATGGCCTCGATCTCATCTTGATCTATCTGCTGTTTACCGTATGGCAACATCGGAGTCTCGTCTTTGTTTTAATTCTCAAGCGGGATGTGGTGACAGGTGCCACTCTTCATTAGTCATCCCCCAGGCCATTATTGGAAATTGGGCATTCACCGGAAATCAGGCCGCGGCACGCAGTCCGGTTGTTGCGGGGAGCAATGCGGGGCAATGCATGGCAATCAATCGAGATAAATCCGTGGGGTTGAGCCAGGCAGGGTTGTTGTCGCTCGAGTAGGAAAAGCCATGGGGACAAACTTCCCCTGCTTCGGGATACTCAGGCTCCACATTGGACCACCATCTCTGCACAGGTTGAATAATAAAATGATTGCGGTATTCCGTCGTCTGTCTCGCTTCGTCGGCGGGGATCATACATTCGTGCAGTTTTTCCCCGGGGCGAATTCCGACCACACGCGTCTTGCACTCAGGCCCCACGGCTTTGGCGATGTCCATGATGGTTGTACT
>JBGSIY010000112.1:0-2384 GCA_041742275.1 Pirellulaceae bacterium
AGGCGCGGCACCCAGACTTGATTCCAACTCTACAATTGTCGAGTCGATTGATTTCGCGAGCACCGGACATCACACGGATGCTCGACAAGCTCGAGAATCGCGGCTGGATTGTTCGATCCCGATCCACTTCGGATCGCCGAGCAGTGTTGGTGGGCATTACCCTCCCAGGCCTCGAATTGCTCGAGCAACTGCAGTCTTCGGTCGCGCAGATGCATGTTGCGCAGGTCGGCCATTTGTCGGTCGAGGAGATGCAATCACTGAATCATTTGCTCGCCCGCGTTCGAGACCCGCACGAGTTGGATTCAAGCGATTGGAAACCGAAACAACCTCAATCCTTGACGGCAGATACAGATTAGGGCCTGATCAAAGCAGACGGCGCTGAGAACACGCACCGCCGATTTCGAATGCGAGCCACCATCGCCTTCCAAAAATCACTGAGAAATTCAAAGGAAAAGGAAAGCACGATGATTCAAGCAGAAAACACAACGGACGTGATCGTCATTGGTGGCGGGCCGGCCGGTACGACGACGGCAACCTTGATCGCTCAGCGCGGTTACCGTGTTACGTTGTTCGAGCGCGATCATTTCCCTCGTTTTCACGTCGGCGAGTCCTTGATTCCGTTCTGCTACCCAACCATTAAAAAATTGGGCATGCTCGACAAAATGAAGGGGAGCCACTTCACCAAAAAGTACGGCGTCCAGTTCATTAGTGAGCACGGGAAATTGTCCGCGCCGTTTCGCTTTGAAGAGTATGACCCGCATGAGCGGTCGCAAACGTGGCAAGTCCTCCGCAGCGAGTTTGACCAGATGATGCTGGACAACGCCCGTGAACATGGGGTTGTGGTCCACGAAGGAGCACGCGTCATGGACATCGAGCGCGAAGGTGACCGCGTGGTCGGTGTCCGCGTCCGATGCGAAGGAGAAGAAACAAAAACGGTCCGCTCCTCAGTCGTGGTGGATGCCAGCGGTCAGTCTTCAATGTTGATCGATCGCATGAATTTGCGCGAATGGGATAGCGACTTAAAGAAAGCAGCGATCTGGACTTATTTCCGCGGCGCGAAGCGCGAACCGGGTATGGATGAAGGCGGAACGATCGTTATTCAAACACAAGGCAAGAAGGGCTGGTTCTGGTACATTCCTCTCCATGACGACATGGTCAGCGTCGGTGTCGTGGCGGATTATGACTACCTGTTCAAGAACCGAGAGACGAAGGATCCGAAAGCCATTTTCTACGAAGAGGTCGATCGCTGCCCGGGCGTCAAACCTCGAATAGAAGGGACCGAAGCTTGCAGCGATTTCCGGATCCTCAAAGAGTATTCTTATAAAGCTACGAAAGCGGCAGGCGACGGTTGGGTGCTGGTCGGCGACGCCTTCGGCTTCCTCGATCCGCTGTATTCCTCGGGCGTGCTCTTGGCATTGACCTCTGGCGAGATGGCCGCTGAATCCATCGCCGACGCTTTGGATGCAAATGACCCGAGCGAATCACGGTTGCGTAGCTGGGAACCCTTGCACCGCAAAGCCATGGAACGGATGCGAAATTTGGTTCGCGCGTTTTATGATGGTCTCAATTTCGGGCAGTTGGTTCGCGAACATCCAGACAAGAAGCATCTGATCACGGATATTCTTATCGGCGATCTGTTCAAGGACGAAGTCGACGAGCTATGGCCGATCATCGATGCGATGCGAAACGAAGAGATGGCAATGTCCTAATGTGGAACGACGCTCCGCGTCGTTTTCTTCAAACACATCACACAGTCGGCACGTCATTTTGATCAGTATGGATTGAAACGCGCCGCATCGTTGACTTGCACTACAACGGTTCACGGGAAAACTAAACGTGTTTTAGAATGTCAGCCGCGGGCGCTAGCCGCGTGAGGTAAACCAGGCCATATGAGGATCGTCAAAGTATCTAGCAACACCGACCTCGACGGGGTTCGGTTTTCCGAATTTTCAAACACGTTCTAAGGCGATTGATCTGGAGGATCACGACGCGGAGCGTCGTGCCACTCTAAATCCCCTTTTGTTGTGCAATCAACCGAATTTGAGGCTTTCCGTGCTCACGCCGAAACTATCTGCCTTGATTCCCACTTGCTGCAACATCCACAAGTAGAGATTGCACAGGGGAGTGTTTTTCGGGTATTTCCAGTGCCCCGTCTTTTTGATTCGGCCTCCGCCTTTGCCAAGCATCAAAATCGGGAGATCGTCGTGATTGTGGCGGTCGCCATCGGAGATGCCGCTGCCGTACACAATCATGCAGTTATCCAACAGACTTCCTCCCACTTCTTCGACGCCTGCCAATTGTTCGGCAAGATACGCCAACTGACGCATATGGAATTCGTTGATCAATTGCAATTTCGCTTGCTTGGCTTCGCTCTTACCGTGGTG
>JBGSIY010000113.1:0-4307 GCA_041742275.1 Pirellulaceae bacterium
GGAACGGGAACGGCTGCTAAATGCACCGGAGTCCCGGCCACAAAACAAGGTGCGTTGCGGAAAAACGTGAAGTTGCTGCCTAGGCCAATTAGCGAACCAAAGAGATGAATGGGTGGCAAGGAGATGAATGGGTGGCACCAATTGCGGCAAGCAAGTGGGTACGGTTGAACAAGTGATCTTTTAACCGCGTGACCGTAATACGATTAAGACCCGAGTTCGTGACGATATCGTCAATGTCATCGGGCGTACCCCGAAGACCACGGTATATCTCCTCAGCGGCGTCCCATGATCGGAAGTCGTCAACGTTTAGAATTCGCTCGCTTATACTCTTTGGGGCGACAAACGACGAGATATTTGCAGCAACTCGACGTGGGCGTCGTAGTTATTGAAAGGCGATCAACCGTCGGGATCGTTGAGCAACTCCTCTAATCGTCCTCGTAACGGCTCAGGAAACTTCTCAAGCCAGGAAGCATCGATCATGCCGAGCGAAATCATGTCGAGTAAATGGACCTGGTCCTTACGACGAAACGCGTTCAATTTCATTCGCACGAGGGTTTCCAATTGTAAGGTCTGGAAATCGTTCGCTCTGGCTGCTGGCTCAATATCCGGGTTCGCCTCACCTCCGCGCTCGACATTACCAACTAGCAGTATATGAACGGCATCACGCGCTGATGCGTCAGGGTGCTCGACAAACATGTCCAGCCCTGACGTATTTTGGTGATGGAAACCTGCAGCTGTCATCGCGCTGATCATGGCGGGCAGATCAGATGGGCGAACGAGAATATCGACATCGCGCGTCGTACGCAAAGCGGCTTCGTCAACTTGAGCAACCCAAGCCCGCACCGCATGTCCCCCAATGACTGCATAGGGAACTTTAGCGGCTTCCAGGATTCCAACGGTTTTTCTGAGCCGTTCATTGACTTTTTCCACCGCTCGCTCCATCCGGTTCCAAAGCTCTTCGCCTGTGATCGTAAATTCAACCATAAGTCACCTCAGTCTGCCAGTTTACCAGAACCATGAAGCCTGGCCAACTCTGCGATGCTGCCCGACCACCTGCGCCTGCGGACGCCATCTGGGCGCCGCGGCCGTCATCCCGGCGGTCATCCATGCCCTCCGTGCCTTCGGCCTCCGCTTCTTTCCATTTTGCCAACCGATACGTTTTTCTGTTGCCAACCGCACTCCAACCCGTTGAAACGTCAACTCCGGTTCCGCCGGGCGTGGAAATTCTTTCGCTTCGGCAACACGCATTCGCCCGGCGGTGCATCCTGCCAAGATTGCGGCGGCTTCCTGCCGCCGCAGATGACCATTGCCCACTCTGGAAACGTCCGTGGTGTTGCCGCGTCTTCATTGCGGAACCGATTGTAAAAGTTGCTTCCACGACTTGACCGCTGACTTGAAATCTTCGATTGAGATCTCGAGAACCTGATCTGGCTCGGCGAACTCGTTTTCAATCCTTACACTATTCCCGTCGATTGAAACCGTTTGAGCATTCCCTCCGCCCTCCCAGTAATTCTTCACCCCATAGATTACGTCATCGCAGATCGCGAGGACTTCGTCACACGTTGCGGTGCTGCCTTGAATATCCTGCTCGAGATACCAGCCAAGGGGCAGCAAAGGTGATGAATACTCTGCTCGAGGAAAGCCGTGCGAATCGAAATAGAATTTGCCGTGGATCATAGAGCTTCTCAATAGATCGGGAAGGACGTGTTGATGTTGCCCAAATTATCAAGGTAACCACCGATTCGAACTCCACTTGGCGACAAGCCTTCAAAGTAGTTCGGTGCCCAATGCGGTGCGCGAGGCAACTGATTACCAAATGCGCCTCGGACTTCGTTCAGTACTTGAGCACGTGACCAAGCATCCGTGAAAAACGTCGAAGCTGGCCCCTTTGCTACCCACTTTCCTGTAGCCTCAACGAACACCTCCACCTTCGCTCGATAGACGCCCTGTGCGTTTGCAGGGTCAACAATTGACGAGATTCTTGCCTTGCCTTGATGACCAATGGAACCAGCGTGGTGAAACCCTACCGCCTTGCCCCCCTTGTTGATTTCGCCCCCCTTGTTGATTTCACTGTGGAAGATGTGTTTGACATTGATCCACGGTCCACTGTTTGGGGCAATTTCATCTACGATTTCAGTTTCCTCAACTAAAGGAAGCCTTTTTCCGTTCTTATAAAAATAATAAGCTCCCCGTGCGGATTTGACAAGCGTCAGCCCTCTCTGTAAAACCGCTCCAATCAGTAGTCCCTCATCGACTGGCGTAACCATCGAACCAACAGCAACAATAGAAACCATCGTGTTATTGGCCGTCTCTTGGACTGCTAAACTGCTCGTGCCAATATTATTCAGAAATTGGCTAGTTCTCAATTGTTTCAACATTATCGCCCTATCATCCTCCGAACCATCGAAAGTGAATGCACGAGCAAAGATGGTCTTCACATCAATTCTTGGACCGAAACCGAGAAGAGCTCGTGGTTCGTGAGAAACGATGTAAATATATGACTTTCCAATCTTGCGAACCTGATGATGGTAAGATCCGTTCCACCAATCACTGACCAGTGCGTCTCCTTTTATTCCTTCAGCGGGATCAATCGCGCCAAAAAGGTATTGCATTTCTAATGGAACCTCCACCGAGAAGGTCAAGGTTCCATCATCAAGATCCTGGCCGCCAAATTGTGGTCCGGCCGCATGACCCTGAAGAAAGTTATTGGATTCGCCTAGTTGTGATCCGTTCAGGCTAGAAGCGTCGATGCCGGTGCCAACTAGGGCGGTGCCGAAGGAGACGCCGGTCATGGTTCCTTTGTAACCATAGGCTTGGCCAAAACTGTTCAGGTCCGTCCAATCGGTCACCGGAGTCGAGTTTTGGTTGGTGTTGTGGTTAATCGCGAAGTCGACTTCGTCCAGCCAGACCTCGGTGGTGATCGCCGAACCGTCAACTCATTGATTGTTTTTAGTGGTGAATCCTCCGCTCGACCGAGATGAACTCGGCCGGGGCAGGAAGACGCGCCTACGCGTCTTTAGTGGTGAATCCTCCGCTCGACCGAGGTGAACTCGGTCGGGGCTTGTTTGATTTCGAAACGATGAATCAATCGTCTGCGTTACTGAAGAAGTATCGAGGCCAGCTCAGCAAAACGAGTGTCCTGGTTCACTACCCGATACGGGGATATGCGATGGGCCGAAAAATAGCCTCTTGTCGGCTAAAGACTCCCCTCCGAGTTCACCTCGGGAGAAGCCAGGATTCATCACTAAGCGGCGACACCTCCACACCCCCTTTACTGAACCCCGCGTCTCTCATGCTCGACTCCGAGTTGACCTCGGGGTGAACTAGGATTGGTCACTACTGAGCTGTGATCATCGGCGGAAACAACCTCTTTCGAATTTTGTCATTTGGGCTACCACCGGAAAGAAAACCGAACACAAGGTCTGCCCCTATTCCTCCCGGGGTTTTCTGGCCTTACAAGATTTTTTTAAGCCATTCGGAACTCGCTACGGTGCGATTGTCAGGTATAATTAGGGCGATCTGTTCGTTTTGTTCCATGGATTGAGAGAGAAGGACTGTGATGGCAAGGTTCGTAATCGTTGCGATCGGCATTCTGTTGGTCTTCAAGTTTCAGGTGGCAGTCGGCCAAGAGTCACCGTCGCGAGGTGATATCCTGCGCGGAGCGTATGGCACACATCGAGCCAACAACGACTTGGTGTATTATCACTTGGATATCCGTGTTGATCCCGCTGAAAAATCAATTGCCGGCAAGAACACGATTAAGTTTCGCATGCTGGAAGATGGCAACCGAATTCAAATCGACTTGTACGATCATTTTCAGATCGATCGAATCGTTTGGCGCGAGTTGGAATTAAAATTTGAACGGGAACTCAACGCCGTGCTGATCGACTTCCCCGAGACGCTGCTCAAGGGAACAGAGCAGAGCATTGAATTTCATTACTCAGGGAAACCAAAATCCCAAGGACGATTTGGTGGGATTAGTTTTGATGCCGATCCCCAGGGTCGGCCTTGGGTCACGACGGCTTGCGAGGGGGAAGGGTCGAGTATTTGGTGGCCCAGCAAGGATCAATGGCGGGACGAAGTCGAAACAATGGATATCAGCATCGCGGTGCCCAGCGATCTCGTCAACGTTTCCAATGGCCGGTTCAAAAGCAAAGAAGATTTGGGGGATGGATATACGCGTTGGAACTATCACGTTAGCTACCCCATCAATTCTTACAATGTATCCATCAATGTCGGCAAATATGAAACGTTTGCCGAAACGTTGGGGTAATGTTTCACTTCACCAAAGCTGATGCCTGGCTGGC
>JBGSIY010000114.1:0-2661 GCA_041742275.1 Pirellulaceae bacterium
TCAAGCTGAACCAACCGATCAATGTGGCGAACAAGGGTGAGGTAGCGGCCACCATCAGCGTTCGCCTGGGGCCCATGATTTGCAGGCTGCGAAAATAGCAGGTATCTCCCAGCGCGATACCGATCAGGCCGCTCAGGGTCAGCCAACCCCAACTTCCAATCGAGGCATGAAAGACAGCATCCCCTGAAAACCAAGCGAATGCCAGCAGGATGACCAACAAAAGCAGGGTCCCCACAATGTTTTTTCCCAGATTGATACCCAGGGCGGACATCGCGATCCGACCCCAAATCAAACTGGACCCTGCCCACATCATCGCGGCCGCCAAGGCGGCCCATTGTCCGATCCCCATCGATTTGCAGTTCAAAAAAAATAGGGACCGGTAAAAAACATCGTGGAAAAATTGTGTAAAACGGCAGTGAAAATGCGTCTAAGAGCGTCCGAACCAACCTCCTTTTTTCGACATCTTGGCCAACGACTCGTCTTCCGTTTCGTCGATATCGAAAACCTTATCCAAATGCATCAAATCGAAGACCTGTTTGATGTTGTTGTTAATTCCGCATACTCGCAATGTCACCCCACTCGTTTTGCATTTTTTGCCAAATAGAATTAGCTTGCCGATCATCGCCGAGGACATGAACGCGACGTTTTGGAAATTGAGAACTAATTTGTCATGCGTGGCCGCACTGATCAAGTTCATAAGATCGTGACCCAGGCTTTCGATTCTCGATTCATCGACAATTCGTACGTCTTGAAAATAGGCCAAGAGCGCATCGTCTTCGGTGCGCGTTAGTAAAAGATTTGTCACTGATGGGGTCCTTTATCGGGAGAGCCTACTGAACTATGGATATCGCTGTTGGATATCGCTGTTGATTTGCCAACATTTCTGTTCCCAGATTATAAGCCAAATTATAAGTAAGTTGGTCGGCTTTTGCAGTGGCTGAATCGACGTCTATGGAAAAATATAGCTGTCGCTCGGTTCCATTTACCGAATTTCGAGAGTAATCGTTAGTCCCGCGACTGATTTGCCCCAAAGTGGTAGCCGACATTTCCGGTAGATGGCTCGGGCGAGCGGGCTCTACCAATAACGCTCGACGACGATCTGACCGGGAGCTTTTGAGCGGTGACGGCAAAGGCCTCGTTGGACTAAGCAGGCCTCCATTTCGTCCAGCATGTCAGGGTTACCGCAGAGCATAATGGAGCTATTTTCAGGGGTAATCTTCCTTTCGGCTCGTTCCTCAAGTTCCCCGGTTTGCAGCAGTTGAGTAATACGGCCATTCAGCACGCAATTCTGTGTTTCCCGCGTGACTGCGGGAATGTAGACGAACCGCGCCGGTAAGGAATCGGCCAGGCTGCGAAGTTCTGCTTGATATCCTAGTTCCGCTAAAAAACGTGTACCGTGTACCAAGGTAATATGGGGATAATGGCTCCAGATGGTTTCGTCCCGAAGCATGGCAATGTAGGGAGCGATGCCCGTTCCGGTTCCGACCAGCCACAGATTGTTGGCTTCAGGCGTTTTCGACAGGGTGAAACTCCCGGCGGCGCGTTGGCTGACCCATATCTCGTCGCCAATTTGCAGATTGTTCAAGTTGGGCGTCAGAGCGCCTTGATCGACTTCGACAATAAAAAACTCAATTTGTGGACCATGCGGGCTGGCGACCGAATAGGCTCGGTTGATCATTTGATCACCCCGTTGGACGGCCAAGTGAAGAAACTGTCCGGGCTCAAATGGCTCGACGTCATTTGCATCAATAGTCAACGTAAACAGGCCTGGGGTCCAGACCTGCTTGGCCACCACATGTGACTTGCACCAATTTGGCATCGTTAATCTCGCCTCGCTGGTTCGAATGGATCGGGCTCATTCCCGGATCGGGTTTTTTGTGAACAGCCTAGATCTTCCAGTATCACTTGAGCAGATACAACTAGGCGAACTCTCGTTCGACGAACGGTGCACGTCCGAAAAATTGTCGGGCATAACGCGGACTAGCTCTGTATATCGTTTGAACCTCGGTGATTTCAAGTTTGTCTCACTTCAACTACGGAATATAAACCTGGCGAACCAGTCCATCTGAAATTGTTAGCCTATTTTGACAAAAAACAGTAGCAGAAGCGACTGCGAATGGCAGCCCAATTGGAATCGGAGTCACGGCCTTTTTAAAAAGTTGGCTCGTCTCCAGTTGGGGAAAAGGGTCTAATTCTTTATAGTTTTAGTCGCGAGCGAGTTGTTGTTCCCGGCGTGACAACTTTTTTTTAGCCGAAGCGGCTGTGGGGGAAAGCCCCTTGGCTGCTTTTTATCCGGCTGCCGATTTTTTTCAACAGAACACTAACAGACTTCCTTCAAATGTCGACCATTGCAGAAATCCCGAATCGTTTTGACTTCCAGTCGGCTCAGACCCGCATTTACCAGGACTGGATGGCTCGCGGTTACTTTCACGCCGAGCCCGATCCGCAAAAAACGCCTTTTACGATTGTGATTCCACCGCCGAATGTGACCGGGGCGCTTCACGTTGGCCACGCCCTCAACAACACGCTCCAAGACATTCTCGTGCGGGCCCGACGGATGCAGGGGTATCGAACGCTCTGGATGCCGGGCACCGACCACGCAGGGATTGCCACGCAGGCCGTTGTCGAACGGCGCATTCTCGAAGAGGAAAAGAAGTCGCG
>JBGSIY010000115.1:0-3006 GCA_041742275.1 Pirellulaceae bacterium
GGAACCAACCCACAACTACCCGTCAATTGAGGCGAAAAAAGAACCGATAACCTACAGCCGTTTGACGCGAATGTTGCGATAGCGAATCGTGCTGCCTGGGTCGTGAGCCTGCAACGCAAAGGTCCCTTGGCTCAATTTTACCTGACCCTGTTTGTCGGCGGGCTCTTCGTAGTCCACAACCACTTTGTCGTCAATTTTGACGGTGACTTGCCGCCCACGAACGATAATCACATGCTTCCACCATTTCTGGTCTTTGGCGGGTGCCTCTAACACTTTGACAGTATTGTACAGACCTCCGGTTTTCTGAGGGTCTCCTTGAGTATTGTTGACCTGGCATTCGTAGCCTTGAGCGGGCCAGCCAGTGGCTTGAAAAGCCGTATGAAAGAAAATCCCCCCATTGCTGCCGGGTTCCGTCATCACTTCACATTCGAATTCGAAATCGACAAAAGGCTCCTTCGCTTCGAAAAACAAGTGGCTCCGCTGGCCTTTGGCGACGAAAGCACCTTCTTCGATTGTCCAGCTGGATTCGTTTTCGTTAATCTTCCATCCTGTAAACGATTTTCCGTCAGTCAGGGACTGCCATTCGCCCTTCTCTTGTGCGGCACCGTCTTGCTTCTCCCCCGCTGCCGCCGTCTCCGATTGCGCCATGACCACCGACGACGTCATCTGGCCGGAGCTCATTAGTACCCACACGCAACCACAGAACGAAAGTCGCCTGGCCCAAGACATCAACATAATTAGCTCCAAACTGTTAACTAGACTCACTTTTTTGATAATTCAATACCGCCCAAAAAGCCTGGCAGCGGGCTGCCGGCTGAACTAAATTTTTGCTTGCGCTTCGACAGCTTCTACCGTTGCTGCTTTCTTTTCATCGCCTACAATCCCACCCGCAAACTCAATATCCCCAACGCGCTCGATCACCCGATACTTGCGTCGATAATCGTGATCGATAAAGTCGACAAAACGAATCTCATAAGTCATGTTGCCGCTCATGTACTCGGACAACAAGCGTTTCGTTTCACTCGATATTTTTTCTCGATGGCTGGGATCACAAATAATGAACTGAATCTCCAAGTCTTGTTGGTTCCGTTCGTAAACTTTTATTTCAACGATGGTGTTGTTGAATTGTTCGTTCAACTCATTCACCAAGGCATTGAAGAACGAAGGAAAAAAGCGTTCGCCAGAGTCTGACATAATAAAATTCGAGTCTTTACCCTCGATTTTCGTAATCACAAAACGCTCTGTTCCATCGGCCGCTCGCTTGAACTCCACGTCGGCAATGTCTTTCATCTTATACCGAATGAAAGGAAAATCGGTTAAATGCAAGCGGGTAATGACCATTTCGGGTTGCCCCACCTCATTGGGCATGGTCTCCATATAAGCAACGTTGGCAAACACCTCCAACCCCCCCTGAGTTTCATGGGCAATCTCACCCAACTCCACCGACCCGTAAGAATCTTCCACTTTGCTGCGAGTGAATACCGACTCGATATTTTTCCTTTGGCAATCAAAAAAGGTTTCACCACTGACATTAATCAATTCAGGATGATGCTGCAGTGGCAACTGAAATCGACGAATCGTATGAGAAATCATGTTCATCGGCGACGGAAAGACCAACAACAGCTTCGGCTTGAATCGATTGAGGTCATCGACCAATCCACGCACGACTTGCTCGTCAATCTTGTCAAACAAATGGTAACGAAATCCAGTCAGCCAACTGAACTTGTTGAACTTGACCATATCATCGATGTTGTAGGTGTTTTTGGGATAGAAGATCATCATCTTCTCTCCCGGCCGCCACCCCATCCGATACCAGCATTTAAAAAACGTAAACAACATCGAAAACATGTGATGCTTGGTCATATGCACGACCAGCGGCAACGAACTCGATCCCCCCGTCGCCATGGGCATCAAATAGTTACCCTTCCGCAAACGAAGCACCGAGTCCAAGGGCTTGCCTTCGACCTGCAACTCCATCTTTTTCGGATCCGCTGATGCCCACTCGCGTGTCATCACGGTCTGGCCCGCTTCGGCGTAATCTTGTTTGGTTAATGTGGGAAGCTGCTGATAGTTGGCGAAAAAGGTTGCGTCGTCCACACCTCGATTTTCCGTTAAGAATCGAGTGAACTTGCCCACAAAAAATTCGTTGTTCTCGTTGGCATGCTTTAATAACTTTTCCAGGTCCGCGCGAATCTGCGGCCGGATGTTAGTCAGCCGATCCTGCTCGACGACCTCGCCGTACAAGGACCGAACTCCCGCAAAACGAAAAATCCATTGATAAAGTGTTTTTGACATCAGCTGTGGATTGAATCGAAAAGAAAGTAATTCCTGAAGGTTTTCGAGTTTAATCCAAAACCCTGAGTCAAGCGATGCCCAAAATAGCGAACGTTGTCCAAAATTAACGGTTAATTTTGGGATCGTTTTCAGCATCAAAATACCAGCAGCGCACGAATTGATGCCAACGACTCGGCGTATCCCCACTGGTTCCCAATGAAGCGTCATTGGATCCATGCTCCCATCGGCTCCATATATTGGGCAGGACCACGGTTTCTAAGTTCACCAACCGGACCTCATGGGTTGCCAGCCAATTGTTAGCAGCCAAGACGGCATCATCAAACGACTCATGGTCTCCTGGATCAAAAAATCCAGGCGCCGCCTTCTCGACGGGTACAAAATCGATGTAACGTAGCATGCCTGGTCAGCTTCACCCAAAAATTAAATTTACGTATCGAACTCAGAGCATCTCAATTAGAAGCCACCCGTATTTTAAGTTGTCGGTACGCCGCGTGGCTATATCCTAGACCTGCTATTTTTTAGCTTTCTGCGAATTTGTTCCCCCGCTCTCAACCTCATTCTTTCGCGGGACCACTCCTTTTCTTCCACAGGGCCACTCGGAATCGCGTTCAGAAAATCGAACAACACGCCCGGTGGCGCCCCCCGTAAATTCATATCCTCGTTTGCGACGGATCTCTGCTAATCGGACAACGTGGCGCGATAAATTTTCTG
>JBGSIY010000116.1:0-6114 GCA_041742275.1 Pirellulaceae bacterium
CGCCTCGCTAGTAACAACACCCATGGCACGGGTTGTATATTAGCCGCCGCCATTACGGCCAAGTTGGCCTTGGGCGAAACAGATTTAAAACTGGCCGTGACCTTCGGAATTCAAAAGACATTGGAAGCGATGGAAGCGCCCAGTCGGTTAGGACAAGGGATCCATCCCGCGGACGTACGAGGATTTTCCCATGGATGACGCCACCCGGACTTATTGCAGATGTGCGCCCAGGCGTCCGGAACGTTTCCCGCAAGCGAATTTTTATTCTAGTTCAATCAACCGCCCCGATCGCGCAGTTGTCGATTTTCTGCGGCGGATTTTCTGCGGCTGGCTTACTGCGGGTGCCGGCTTCCTGCGAGTGGCCATTGCCCGCTCATTCAGCTTGCCAACGCAACCACCCACGAAACTTCTTCCCCCTCTTGGCTATTACCGAGAGCTATTGCCGGGCCTCGACTGCGAGAACTGGCTGCAAATGGTTGCCACATCCACCCCGAGCAATCGCTCGCACAGCGCTGAGAGGGACTCTCGAGTTCCTTCGAAATGGAACGTTCGATGTATGTGCGTGTACGCTTCATCGGGGCCTAAATTCAATGCAGGGGAAAGGGTCTCCAGTTCATAAAAGGGGCCCAGCATGCCTCCCGACTCATTGGGTCCATCGTTGTAACTATTGATGCAATCCCCGGAAAAGGGGTCATCTAAAACTTGCCAGAGATTACTTGTGTACCCTTGTGGAGCATTTGCGGGCAAATTGAACTGCACCACCGTCAATGTTCCGGCTTCGTCGTCCCAGCTCCCCATCGTGGGTCGTGAACGGGCAAATGACAAACCGATCTTGCTGCGAAATTGGCCGTCTCCTAAAAAGAAAATCAGCCCGCGCTCAAGATCTATTTTGAGACGCTGTTCATCCAATTCGCCAAAATAATTACTCGTTAAGACGGGGCCCAGTTTTTGTTCACTTCCTGTCTGGAAGGGAATCACGATGGTGGCTTCCGGCGAGGGCTTGTTCATGCACAACATCCAGATTCCCGGCAACCCAGTTTGGTGGGTCCAAGCCGACGAGCCGACGTTCGTCAAACGATTGTGACTCTCATGCCCAACGATTTGAACATCAGCAGGCAAATCCATCTGCAAGTGCCTTGTTGCCTCCTCGCGGGTCAAAATGGCAACTCGCCGATCGAACTGCATTTCAAATGAGTTGCCTAAATAATTAATCAGGGTGCTGCGATGAGTCAATTCAATAAATCGATCGCCCTGGGCGATAACACGAAACGCTTCTGTGTCGAGTGCCGCGGGCGTTCGCCATTGGGCAAAAGTCATGGGGGCCCCAGGATTGAAAAAGAAGGAGCCTTGGCTCCCCTCAGGGCTGATCCAATAGCGGTCTTCACCGCCGTAAAGGTTGACCTGCGGATCGTGACGACCGCTGCCAATCAATTCATAGTTCAACCAGCCGTAACTGATGCCCTCCGAGCCCAGCGCCGACGACGTCATGGTGCGCCCCTGCCAAGCTGGCACGATTGCAATGCAGCCACCATGGCCATCTTTTAATTCCACTACGTCAATGTGTTTTTTCAAGAAGGCAACGTCGTCGCCATATCGGGCTCGTTCAGGAACGGAAGACATTCTAGGCTCGTTTAAGAAAGATATATTTTCGAAAGTAACATTGTTTCATGAAATCGCTTTCGATTCCACTGCACGTTAGCATATTCGCCGTCTACATCATGCTGACTACTGTGGGGTTTAAAAAAATCTGATCGGCGTTATGCCTGAAGTAAAGGAAGTTCTTGCTCATCACATGCTCGATCGAACCATGGGAGCGGCAGCCTTACTACGATCGGAGTTCATGCTTCGGCCTCGCATTTGAACCCTAGTGCGACGAGGGGCAGTTTGATGTATTCTAAAAGACGAGCAGTGAGATCGCATTTTATGTTTTTATGATAAATGGTTGCAGCAGATGAAGTTGTCCATCACCTTGAGCTTGCTTCCCAGCAGTCCCCAACGACCCTTTGTTTTAGGGCCGGATGTGGATGCGGGCTTTCGATTGGCGGCTGAGTTGGGATACGATGCTGTGGAGATCTTTCCCCCTTCGCTGGAAGCATTGGCTGAAGCGGATTTGTCTGGCTGCATTGCCAAATATGGAATACCGGTATCGACGATTGGAACGGGTGGGGGCGCTGTTTCCCTAGGGTTGACTTTGGTGGATCCCGATCCCGCCATTCGTCAACGTGCGGAGGCATACATCGAAGGAATTGTTCAGGCCGCCAGCGAACTCGATGCCGCAGCCATTATCGGATCGATGCAAGGTCGTGCCAATGGTCGCCCCGCTGAAAACGTTCGCGAACTGTTAGCTGCCTCGTTGGTCAGGCTTGCCGAGCGTGCTCGGCAGCTGGGGCAACCATTGATCTTCGAACCGCTAAACCGTTACGAATCCGATCTTGCCAATACGTTGGACGAGGCCGCGGGATTGTGCGAGTTGGCTGCGGTTGAAAATCTTGTTTTATTGGCCGACTTGTTTCATATGAATATCGAGGAAGCTGACATTGATGGTTCGCTGCAAAAGCATGCAAACGCAATTGGGCATGTGCATTTTGTGGATTCGAATCGCCGAGCTGGCGGGTGGGGGCATACTGATCTGGAGAGCGCCCTGCGGGTGTTGCACGCTGTGGGCTTTTCGGGTTATTTTGCTGTTGAGGCGTTTCCCCTTCCTGATGCTCACGCATGTGCCCGTCAAGCTGTCGCTCATTTCCAGTCACTGTTGAAAAAAATAGGTCGCTAAATTCATGGAACGTCGACGATTGGGTAACACCGAAATGGAACTTTCGGTATTGGGTTACGGGGCCTCTTCTTTAGGCGCTGAGTTTCGAAAAATCGACCTGTCCGAGGCGATGCGGAGCGTGCGGGTTGCTCTGGATCGAGGTATGAATTTAATCGATACGTCACCCTATTATGGGCGAGGTCAATCGGAAGTGCTGTTGGGGAACGTCCTCCCTGATATCCCGAGGGACGACTATTTTTTGTGCACTAAGCTGGGCAGATATGCGCCCGCACATTTCGACTTCTCCGCGCGGAGGGTGATTGAAAGCGTTGATGTTTCCTTGGAACGGATGCGCGTCGATTATCTAGATATTGTTTTGTGTCACGATATCGAATTTGTGCCTCTCGGGCAAATTATCTCAGAAACCTTGCCGGCATTGGAAAAATTACGTGAGGCGGGAAAAGTTCGTTACCTGGGGATTTCTGGCTATCCCATGAAAATTTTTCGAGAGGTAACATCTCAATTTTCGATAGATGTGATCTTGTCTTACAACCACTACACGTTGCAAAACACAATGCTGTTGGAGCTGGTTGAGGAACTGAATCAACGTGGTGTGGGCATCATGAATGCTGCTCCATTCAGCGCGAGGCTGCTGACACGGGCAGATCTACCTCCCTGGCATAAGTCGACTGAACAGGTACGCGCGGTCTGTCGTCGCGCGGCCGACCATTGTCATGCTGCTGGCTCAGACATTGCAAAATTAGCCGTGCAATTCTCGATCGCAAATCCGCATTTTGCGACCTGCATCACGGGTTCGGCGAATCCTGAGCGTGTCAGCCAATGGGTAGATTGGGCCGCGGAACCGATCGATCAGGGCTTAGTGGAAGAAGTGCTGCAGATTTTGCAACCGATCCACAACTGGTTCTATGCCGAGGGGCTCCCTGAAAATCGCGATGGTTGATGAGCGGAACAGGGAACCGAATCAAGCTTGTTCCATCTCCAATCCCGGAACGGCGTCTGGTGATGAGAGGGATTTGCCTGACCGAGTTAATTTGGTCTCAAGCCAAATCTCGACTCGCGTTGCCATTTCATGGGGCCATTTCATGGGGCCAATTTGTCGGGCTATTTCATGGGGCCGGATCGTACAGCACTCTTTCGCGGGACTCATTCGCTACGAGGTGATTGCCGCGCCGATCTGCACGCGGGAAAACACCCGAGGGAATCGTTATTTGATCACCTGAGGTGTTTCAACGTTGGTTTCACTGATGGCTGTAGGAATGAACGTCGATTGTTCGAGGACCTCCAAGGCCAAAGCTCGATAGTCCTCGGCGCCGTGAGAATTCGCGGCATATTGAAAAATCGACTGGCCATAACTGGGTGCTTCGGCCAAGCGGACGTTGCGGCGAATGCGAGTTTGAAATGTTTCGACATCGGCCCAGACCCCCCCACGCTCCCGCTCGCCTTCAAAAAAAGTTTCGATGTCGCTGATTACTTCTTGTGCCAGTCGCGTGCCACTTTCGTACATGCAAAACAAAACGCCGGTCAGGGCCAAAACGGGGTTCAATCTTCTGGCAACCAATTCAATTGTTTTCAATAACTTGCTGAAACCGTGCAAGGCGAGGAAGTGAGGTTGCATCGGCAAAAAAACTTCGCCAGCGGTGGTCAGAGCATTGAGGGTCAACACGCCCAGCGAGGGAGGGCAATCGATGATCAAGAAATCAAATTCCTCGGTATCGCGTTCCACCAGTTCGCGGAGCACGATCTCACGGCCGACTTCGCCAGCCAATTCCATTTCAGCGGCTGCCAAATCAATGTGGGCCGGAACAACCCAGAGATGGTCATCGATCCGATGGCGGGCCTCTTCCAATGTCGCTTGGCCTGTCAGGCATTGGTAGATCGATTTCTCGTCGGCGTCCAAGGCCAGGCCTAGATGCAGCGAAGAGTGGGCTTGCGGGTCCAGGTCGAGTAAACAAACTCGCATCCCCGCTTCGGCCAATGCAGCACTCAAATTAACCGCAGTTGTGGTTTTGCCGACGCCACCCTTTTGATTGATAATCGCTATTCGTCGCATCAGTCGATTCCCTTCAGCAATAAACTTCCCGCCAGATTGGCTCGTGTCAAATCCATGACGCATTGATTATAGGTGACCGAAGCGGAAAGAATCCAGACGAGTTTTTTTGTGATGGGTTCCTGTTGGCTTCCTGCTCAAAACTCCGAGTTTCTGCCAAACCTGGTTGTCAATAAAGGTCGCTAGCATCGTGCTGTTGTAAAAAGCGGCATCGTGAAAAGCGGCGTCGTGAAAAAGGGCGTCGTGAAAAACGAACGGGCCCTAGGACCAGGCGAAAGGTGAATCGGCAGCGCCGAAGGACTGTGCCACCAGGGCCAGGAGGGAAAATCGCCGCGGGGCCGAATTGACCACCGATACCGTGACCGAGGTCCGTATAACCGCCGAATCAACGTGAGCTGGAATGGGTAGGTGGCGTGCGATTAGGTCGCATCAGCAAAATCTTTTTGGAATCGCATTCGTCCCGGCATTATATTTCGGCGCAGAAACGGCCTAACTTCTTGTTGTCAAAAGTGTGGCAGATTCCTGCGAGACGATCCCGGCGGGGATCGAGGGGGAACGCTCCAATAGCAGTGCGATGGCTGATTCTTTTTTGGTTGCCGCGGTCAACCAGAGTCGGTGACGAGCGCGATTGATTACGGGATAAGTCATCGTCATCCGCCGTCGCCCTTTGTAAATTTCGGTGAGTCCGATATCCGCACCGGTAACATTACAAATGGGATCTCCTGGAACCAACGAGGCCGTATGGCCATCGTCACCCAATCCCAGTTGAACGACATCCAGAACAACAGGCTTGCCACATACGGCCCGCAGCGTTTTCAAGTAAGCCGCAGAAGCCATTTGTTCGATGTCGGCAGTTGAATGGGACGGGGCCAAGTTGGCGTGGCCGCTCGAATTCGATGCCCGTGTGTCGCCGTTCAGGACGTGAGAAAGTGCGTGATCGAGCCTTTCCACGGGCATCCACCAGACGCCGCCGAGTCGATGGCGATGCTGAAACGGGTCCGTAAACAGGGCGGTGGATTGCATCGTGCGATTTCGATCGGGATGATCGAGGGGAGCGATTCTCTCGTCGACTTGGAATAAATGAGTTTGGTCCCAGGGCATGTCCGTTCGTTGCGACAGGAGTTCGAGCATCCGTTGGGGGGTCGAACCACCGCTGATCGCAAGAGTGAACTTGTTGCGGGAACGCACGGCTTGTTGGGCGATGTCGACCAGCCAATCAGCAGCTCGCATCGCCATGGCTTCGGCATCCTCTAGATATTCTTTATTCATAACGTTGAATGACGAGGTTTTCGGA
>JBGSIY010000117.1:0-4264 GCA_041742275.1 Pirellulaceae bacterium
CTAGCCGAAGCTCAAGCGTACCTGAAGAAAAACCCTGAAGTTCGGCAGACTCTAGGCGATGGCGCGGGGCAGGAATCGGCACCCCAGGGTGGCGAAAGGCACGTCTATAAGAAAGTGGGCAACGTGGAACTTTCGCTCTACGTTTTCAAGTCTGCTGATCTCGACGCTAACGACAAACGCCCGGCCGCCGTCTTCTTCTTTGGGGGAGGCTGGTCTAATGGTACGCCAAGCCAATTCCAGCCCCAATGCCAACACTTGGCTGAGCGAGGAATGATTGGAATTACGGTGGACTATCGTGTAACATCGCGACATGCCGCCAAGGTCGAGGACTGCGTGGAGGATGCAAGGTCTGCGATGCGCTGGGTACGATCCAATGCAGCCAAATTTGGCATTGACCCCGACCGCATTGCTGCAGGCGGAGGCTCGGCGGGGGGACACTTGGCGGCTTGCACGGCAGTTATCGAAAAATTCAATGCCGACACAGACGATCTGGAGGTCTCGGCTGGGCCGAACGCATTGTTGTTGTTCAATCCCGCTTTGGTAGTAGCACCCGACAAAAGGATGTCGCCTCAAGAAAGCCGATACGTCGATAGCGTTGCCCATCGCGCGAGGACTTCCATGGAGAATGTGTCGCCACTGAATTTTGCATCAGTTAAACAACCGCCCATGATTATGTTTTTTGGTACAAAAGATCAAATGCTCAAGGGCGCGGAACTCTTCCAACAGGATTCAGAAAAGGCCGGCAACTCTTGCAAACTGATCACATACGACGGACAAGGCCATGGGTTCTTCAATGGCGAGAAGTATCGCGAATTGACAATGCAGGAAATGGATAAGTTCCTGGTGGAGTTGGGCTGGCTGGCAAACAAGAACGCGGGCGAGGGACCGATCGATAAATAAATGTCGGCTATAACTCCGCGAACGATTGAAAAATTTTTCGTTTGCAGAGCGAAAGGCGACAGCAAAAATTCGATTGATACTAACTGAAAAAAAATGCCTTCAGCACGTCGCGCTGTTGCGAGGCACGCGAGATACGGGTCGTCCTCGAATAGGATCATCTTTTGTTGGCGGCGATTGGCTGATCGCCAGAATTTGCCACTGCGTTTTTTTGGTTTATTCACACAATGCCTGACTCAACTCCCGGAAAAGCCCCCACGCATCGATTTTCAATTCGAACGCTTTTCGGATGGGTAGGAGCATTTGCCATTTCCTTGACACCGATAGGTTTTTTCGGCTGGAAGGGAATCGTTTCAGCGGTATGTCTCTTGATCGCCGCAGTTTTTTGGCTGCTTGGTAAACGCGTTTCCGCCTCCCTGCTGATTGTCCTGCTGTTGTTTGGGCAATTCTTTTATCCTGTGTTGGACGGTGCTCGCGAGACAACACTACGATCAGAATGTGAAAGCAATCTTCGTCAACTTACGATCGCAATTCACAACTACGAATCGAAACACGGCCATCTTCCGCCACCATTTTCGACCGACAGTGATGGCAACGTCTTACACAGTTGGCGTGTTTTAATACTGCCTTTCCTTGGCGAACAGCAATTGTATGATCAAATTGACAAATCAAAACGATGGGATGATCCCGTTAACGCCGCTTACCACAAACGAATGCCAGACATATTTTGTTGTTCCGCAAAGAGATATCATTCAAAGTGGGGGTTCAAGAGCAACACGACAGCGTATGTGGTCGTTGTTGGTGAAGCAACGGCATGGCGCGCAAACGATCCGCCATCACTTGTGCAGATTTCCGACAGGACATCTCGCACCATTGCCATCATCGAATCTGAAACCCACCGTACCAACTGGATGTGTCCCAACGATCCAAATCTCGACTCGTTTGTTAATAGCTTTCAGTTTCATCGCCCACACGACGGCATTATTTCTCTGTTCGATGCTTCGACAGTTAGGTTGCCCGGCGACACAACACCTGATCAAATCAGAAACATGCTAACGATTGACAATGGCAGGTGATACTTTGGCAATCGGTCTGAGACACGGGTAGCGGGAATAGCGCTTCAATGTTTTTTCAACACCTAGGGCACTCTTGCCATTTCCACACAGTAATTGCTGGACATGGTGCAACAACAATCGAGATTTTATGCGAACGATAACTTTTCTAATGATGATCTGTGCTTGCTTCGGATCCGAGGTTGCCTGTTCTGCGACGGGTGGGGTGGAACCGAGTTCCCATGCCCGTATTGGCGATTCTCAAGTGTTCAATGTCCTCCATTTTGGGGCTGTCGGTGACGACAAAACAGACAACACGGCAGCGTTTTCCGCCTGCTTACAAGCAATCGTCGACGCGGGAGGGGGGCGGATGTATCTGCCGGACGGCGTCTATCGCGGCCGGATTGTCATCCCCGCGGTTTCGAAACCGACACCGAGCTGGATCACTGTGGAGATCGTGGGTGAAAGTGAACCGACACCCGTCTTTGGGACCATCGGAGCCATGCTGTTGCTGAATAACGGTACGATTGTCAAAGGCCTAGCCGATTCAGGCGATGCGGTGATCGAGGCCGAGTCTTCACCCAACTCCCTGTACGGAGGCTTCTCGGCGGTCAATGTTATCATTAGGAACCTGGATGTTCGGACCTACGACGATCCCGGTATGGGGGGTATCGACTTGCATTACGCCTTGCAGTGCAAGTTAGAGAACGTTTTTATCAATACCGGCGTCTACAACGTGCTGGCGTCCAAACCCACTCACGGCACCCATGGTCTGATCACCCCTGCGTGTAACAACGCGGCACTCACGGTTCTGCGAAATGTGGTCGTGACTGGATATCATACGGGCATCCAAGTCAACGAGCATACGGATGCGGACAACATCGTCGTGGCCTCCAATATCAACGGCTTGGAATTCCTCCAGGCCCATCATGCCTCGCGCTTTGCTCGGGTCGGCACCTACCGCAACACCCACCATATCACCGTTTCAGGTCGGCACGGATTCTCGATCGAACAAATGAATACCGAACAACCGGGGCAAGGACAAACAGACGCCCAGAACGCCTGGCAAACGCTGATCAGCGACGTCGATGACCCCCAAAACCTGGGCGTCGCCGACATCAACTACTGGGTCGTCATCGGCGGTGTGGGTGCGACGGATACGTTTACCAAAAACGGCGGCGCCTCGATCCGCGCAAGGAGAGTCGGTTCCGCTCATGCCGAAAACGAGGACACGGGCAAATAGCCAAATCAGGATAGGTAACAAAAACCAGGAAACGCTGTCCAGGCATCGGTTGAGCGCAAATCAAAGGATGTCGCACGGCCTGTTTCATTCGATACAGTGAACTCCCATCGGCTTTCAATAGACATTCTGCCTAGTACGTCGATCTACCGATGCGATTGATCGACAGAACAGGGGCTGCCGCCAATTTTTCGGCGACTTGCGTCAAGAAAAATTGGCAATGATAATCGAACGTTACTGAGTGGGTGACTGTCACCCCTAATTAGGGAGTACGATTTGATTGAGAGTCCCCGTTGCCAAACTCATTCAATCGGATTTCTTTATCAAGCTTTCCACCAAAATGCTCAACCAGCCACTTTGCTGTAGCAACATCGTTTATTGGTTGCCAATCGGTGATCCTACTAATCGTGTTTCATAAATGCTAATACGACCTGCCACAATCGAAGACGCAGCCGCCATCAGCGAATTCGTGATTACGATTTCGCGAACACATATTGCGCCGACGCTCTCAGACGCCGGGCTCAATCATCTTCTGTCGGGAATGACTGTCCCTGCGATGAATGAACGGCTATCACAAGGATTCCAATTTTTCACGGCCCATGATGGAGAAAGAATGATCGGCGTTGCCGCAATTCGATTGCCAGCCCACCTTTACTATCTCTTCGTCACTACGGAATATCAACGGACGGGAGTTGGCCAAGCCCTGTGGAGACATATTCGCAACTGGATCACCGAAACGAGCGCCGCGCCTCAAATCACAGTAAACTCGTCTTTGAATGCTGTGGGTGCGTATGAACGAATGGGGTTCCGTGTTTCCGGCCCGAACGAAGAAACCGAGGACGTTCGATACCAACCCATGGTCTGGGAAAGCGAGCATAAATAGATGTTCTCCCAAACTTCCGTTTAGAATCGATTATCACTACTGATTTAGACACAGTAAATATCCGGCTCCGTCGGCTGCGTTAAATGCACAATCGATACGTCATCCCACAGGTTCCAAATGCCAAGTCCCGTAACCGAACACTACGCAAACCATCTCGCACCGATCTATTCTTGGATGGTGGGCGACTTTGAC